>CAZUWN010000001.1:0-37638 GCA_964624105.1 uncultured Candidatus Planktophila sp.
CAAACGTCCACTCATTGAAGTTACTTTCTTAGGTAAGGCCGCGACCTTTAATCTCCTATATGCCTTCCCGTTTCTATTGCTAGCACTTTCGGATTCTTGGCTCGGCACATTGGCCTTCGTTTTGGGCTGGGCCTTTGCAATTTGGGGAACAGCCCTTTATCTCGTCACGGGTTTTTCATATTTCATAAATGCGATATCCCGTACTAAGGTTCGGCCATAATTCTTTTTGATTTAACTTAGTGACAACTTAGAGAAATGGCGCGAAATGTCTAACATTCCAGCAGATTTGAAATACACCAAAGAGCACGAATGGGTACGCGATTTGGCAACTGCTGGCACTGTTTCGATGGGAATTACTGACTTCGCGCAAGGCGCCCTTGGCGACATTGTGTATGTGCAATTGCCAAAAGTTGGCGATGCAATAGTTAGCGGCAAGGTTTGCGGCGAAGTTGAATCAACCAAGAGCGTCTCGGAAATTTTTGCACCCGTTACTGGAAAAGTAATTGCGATCAATGATTCACTATCTAATTCACCAGAATTTATCAACTCTGATCCATACAACGCAGGCTGGCTACTGGAAATCGAACTCACAGAAGCTGCCAACGATCTGCTAACCCCAGCGGAATACGGACAAATCACCGCTTGACCTAACCCTCGACTCTAAATAGGGTAAGCCTTCAGTTAAGGATGAAGTTGAAATTCAAACTTTCATCACTTGGAATTGGGGGAGTGATTATGACTGCAGCTGAAGTAGAGCGCGAAGTCACCACCACCATCTCACTCGGAGTTCGGCCAGTAGTTGATGGTCAAGTAAATCTTGATACTTTAATTCAATCCCTTGATGCTGATAATCAAAAGGTTGTTGCTCAAGTATTAGCTGCTTCTGAACCGACTGCGCTATTACTAGTCCTAAAAGGTGCCGGACGTGGCAATCGTTTCATGGTTGATAAGGCCGGAACCACAATTGGTCGCGCTGCTGATTCGGGCATTTTCTTAGATGACATCACTGTTTCTCGTAAGCACGCAACAATCAATTTTGATCAAGACTTTAGTTTCACTGATGCCGGCAGCCTTAACGGGTCATATTTGAATAATGAGCGGGCAACAACTTCGGTTTTGAAATCAGGCGATGAGATTCAAATTGGAAAGTTTCATTTAGTTTTTATTAGCAATAGAAGTAGTAGCACTAATTCCCAGTCAGATAACAAGTAAGAAAACAACGGAGATCATAAGATGAGCGTTCCAGCACGGGCATACCTCAGCATCGGTGAAGTTCTAAATAAGCTTCGCGGTGATTTTGCGGATATCACGATCTCCAAGATTCGTTTCCTAGAATCTGAAGGATTAATTGATCCGCAGCGAACCCCATCTGGTTATCGCAAATTCACTTCTACCGATCTTGACCGCCTGCGCTATGTGCTGCTTGCACAACGCGATCAGTATTTGCCACTACGTGTTATCAAGGAAAATCTTGATGCGATTGATCGTGGTCTACAACCTTCCGCTACTGGGGGAGCCGCAGCACCTCGACCACAACTTGGTCTGGCGACTGTCGATGGCGAGTTCGCACCATCTTCATTTGGCGACACCAACGACTTACGACTTAGCCGCGAAGAGCTTTTGAAGTCATCTGGCATCAATGATGATCAACTTACCGAGCTTGAATCATTTGGTTTGATCACAGTTCGCGGCCGTCACTATGACGCCGATGCTTTGGCCATCGCCCAGGCAGTTTCAGAGATGGCTGCTTTCGGTATCGAGCCTCGACACATGCGTTCATTTAAGTCAGCGGCCGATCGCGAAATTGGTTTGATCGAGCAAGTTATTACTCCGCTCGTGCGCCAGAAGAGCACCGAGTCAAAAGCTCGCGCCGAAGAAGTCACCAAGGAAATTGCAGCACTTTCAATTCGACTACATGCCTCGTTGGTACGTAGCGGTCTACATCGCTTCCGCTAAAGAGATGTCCTCTGAAATGATTCCGATGGAGGTCATCGGCGTGCGCGTCGAGATGCCATCTAATCAACCGATAATTCTGCTGCGTGAAATTGATGGCACCCGGTTCCTGCCGATCTGGGTCGGGGCAGTAGAGGCGACAGCGATTGCATTCGCTCAACAAGGTCTTGAGCCACCTCGCCCGTTAACTCATGACTTAATGGCGCAGCTATTTGAGAAGTTCGATGCCAGTTTGGTTGCCGTGCATATCAACGAACTACGCGATGGTGTTTTCTATTCAACTTTGCAGATGCGCGATTCTCTGGCTAACTTAGTACAGCTATCAGCTCGGCCATCTGATGCCGTAGCCCTGGCACTTAGAACTCAAAGCAATATTCTGGCCAGCTCTGACTTGTTAGATACGGCGGGCATTGAGATCCCAGATGGCGCCGTGGTAGATGAGGGCGATTCAGGTGATCAGATTGTCGAACTAGAGGCTTTCCGCGAATTCCTAGAGGGCATCAATCCAGATGATTTCAAGGGATAGTTGAGCGTAAAACTCTAAACCTAAAGTAGAGGTTTTGACCGTGTCGGTCATTGCAACGGTGTAATTCGACTCCTACTCTTTAGCCATTAGACCCCACTAATAATTAATCGAAATGAGTTCCCCCTCATGAGTCAGACTGACTTCGAAATTGGCTACCGCGGCGCTACTGCATGTGCCGCAGCTGGAATTACTTATCGCCAACTCGATTATTGGGCGCGCACAGCTTTAGTAGAACCAAGTATTCGTAGCGCCGGGGGATCCGGAACTCAACGCCTGTATGGCTTTCGCGACATTTTGGTTTTAAAAATTGTTAAGCGTTTATTAGATGCCGGAGTATCACTACAAAATATTCGCACCGCAGTTGATCACTTGCGCGGTCGCGGTGTTACTGAATTAGAGCGCATTACTTTGATGTCTGATGGTGCTTCGATCTATGAGTGCGCCAGTGCTGATGAGATGTATGACTTGGTGCAAGGTGGTCAAGGAGTATTCGGAATCGCGGTAGGAAAAGTTTGGCACGAAGTTGAAGGCTCACTTTCAAACCTTCAAGGTGAGGTTAATGGTCAAGTAGTTGGTGGCGAAAATAACGACGAGCTGTCGCAACGTCGGGCGCGCAAAGGGGCGTAATCGCCCGTATCCTGCTCACCTTACTGATCGCTGATCAGTAGTTCTTTTGAGACCTAGGGTGACATTGCATGAGCACGCACGAGAATTTTGAATCACGCCACATTGGGCCCTCGCTGGAACAAGAGGCAACCATGTTGCACGAGCTCGGGTTTGCAGATTTAGATTCATTTATCAAATCAGTGGTTCCTGAAAATATTGCTATGGGGCAGCGGTTAGCCGATGTATTGCCTGCTGCGCTTTCAGAAGTAGAAACAATTGCAGAGTTGCGCAAGCTCGCAAACCAGAATCAAGTCTTTGATTCATTTATCGGTACTGGATATTACGGAACAATTACGCCAGCTGTTATTTTGCGAAATGTTTTAGAAAATCCCGCTTGGTACACCGCATATACGCCTTACCAACCAGAAATTTCCCAAGGTCGTCTCGAAGCGCTTTTCGCTTTTCAAACTGCGGTCTGTGATTTAACTTCGCTACCGATTGCTAATGCCTCGATGCTTGATGAGGGAACTGCAGCGGCTGAAGCGATGACTCTTGCCCGTCGGGTATTTAGCGGAGCAGATTCAGCCGTCTTCTTAATCGATAAATTCTTGCATCCACAAACAAAGGCCGTTGTTGCTACTCGCGCCAAACCGCTAGCAATTGAAATTGTCGAATTTGATCCGAGCGAACCGCTCACGAATATTTCTAATCAAGAAGTTTTTGGCGTGTTAGTTCAATATCCAAATACCAATGGTGAGATTTTGGATTATTCATCACTGTCTGCGTGGGCGCACGAACGTAACGCTCTGCTAATTGCAGCGACAGATTTGATGGCGCTGACCTTGTTAACACCACCAGGGGAGTGGGGCGCAGATATTGCAGTTGGTTCGGCGCAACGCTTTGGCGTGCCGATGGGATTTGGCGGACCTCACGCTGGGTTTATGGCCGTGCGCAGCGGGCTAGAGCGCTCAATGCCGGGTCGACTAATCGGGCAAAGCCTGGATGCACATGGCAATCCAGCCTTCCGGTTAGCTCTGCAAACTCGCGAACAACATATCCGTCGCGATAAGGCGACCAGCAATATTTGTACTGCCCAAGTTCTCTTGGCAGTAATGAGTGCCTTCTATGCGATGTGGCATGGCGCTGATGGTTTGAAAGTTATCGCTAATCGCATCCACGCCCAAACTGATTCTTTGGTTAAGGCGCTACAAACAAGTGATCATAAAGTTTTGACCAAGAATTTCTTTGACACGGTTTTGATCGAAGTAAAAGACGCTGCGTTAATTCATCGCACAGCAAGAGCGCTACGAATCAATTTACGTGAAGTATCAGCAAATGTGGTCGGTATTTCATTTGATGAAACAATTACGGCTGATCACCTAGTTCGAATTGGTCAGATCTTTGGCGTAAGCATTTCGACACCGTCGCGCGAAGTTGCGATCAGTAGCGCTCGTAAGAGTTCGTTCCTAACGCACCCAATCTTTTCAACAAACCGCTCTGAAACTTCCATGATGCGTTATTTGCGCACATTGGCAGATCGTGATTTAGCGCTAGATCGCACCATGATTCCATTGGGGTCGTGCACTATGAAATTAAATGCAGCTACCGAGATGGAAGCTGTCACTTGGCCAGAATTCTCAAGCCTGCATCCATTTGCACCGGCCGAGCAAAGTGCCGGATCACGTCAATTAATCAAAGAGTTAAGCGATTGGTTAATTGCAATTACGGGATATGACGCTGTATCGCTGCAGCCAAATGCTGGTAGCCAAGGGGAGTTCGCTGGCCTATTAGCAATTCGCAATTATCACGATTCCCGAGGCGACCAAGCTCGCAAGATTTGTTTGATTCCATCGAGTGCACATGGAACTAATGCAGCGAGTGCGGTTATGGCGGGAATGAAAGTTGTCGTAATTGAATGTGATGCTGAAGGAAATGTAAGTATCGAAGATCTTGAAGCTAAGATCGCAGCGCACAGTGGGGAAGTGGCTGCGTTGATGGTTACTTATCCATCGACTCATGGTGTATTTGAAGTTGAAATCTCACGAATCTGCGCACTTATTCATGATGCGGGCGGCCAGGTATATGTTGATGGCGCGAATTTGAATGCTTTGGTTGGTTTAGCCCAACCTGGAAAATTCGGGGCAGATGTATCGCACTTGAATTTGCATAAAACATTTTGTATTCCCCATGGCGGTGGCGGTCCAGGCGTTGGTCCGGTAATTACTCGCGCCCACTTGGCACCTTTCTTGCCGAACCATCCAATGGATGTCTTAGCTGGCCCTGCAACTGGGCCTGGCCCAATTTCGGCCGCTCCTTTTGGCTCAGCCAGCATCTTGCCAATTAGTTGGGCATATATTCGCTTGATGGGTGGCGCGGGCCTTACTCATGCAACCCAAGTCGCGATTCTTTCGGCCAACTACATCGCTCGTAAGTTGCAGAACGATTTCCCAGTTCTCTACACCGGCGCCAATGGTTTGGTCGCGCACGAGTGCATCCTTGATCTACGTGAGATCACCAAGATCAGTGGCGTGAGTGTTGATGACATCGCCAAGCGCCTTATGGATTATGGCTTCCATGCGCCGACAATGAGTTTCCCGGTAGCTGGCACCTTCATGATCGAGCCGACTGAGAGTGAAGATATTGCCGAGTTAGACCGCTTTATTGCGGCCATGAAGGCGATTCGGGCCGAGATTGATCAGATCATAGAAGGTAAAGTAGAGGTTGAGGGTTCAGCGCTAAGAAATGCGCCTCACACCATTGAGGCAGTTTTAGATCCTAATTGGGATCGTGCCTATAGCCGCACCATGGGCGCCACGCCTGGAGCCCGAGAGGGGCTTATTTCGGGTGAGTTAATCGGTACTCGCGGTAAGTATTTTCCTACCGTCGGTCGTGTCGATGGAGTTCATGGCGACCGGAACTTGATCTGTTCTTGTACACCAATAGCTGAATACGCTGAATAAGAAGTAGTCGATTCACGCTCAAAAGGGGTAGTGGCTAGCTTCTTTTACTTAACATAATGTAACTTATCGGCTTTTACCCACACGGGCGGCATAGCCCAAACCAGCCCCAAATCCCAGGCCGATCAGCAACACCAACACCCAAGCAAACTCGCCCACTCGATCATAAATAGTTCGCGTGGCATTTAGTGCAACTGCTCCGTTGATGCTGGCAGCGATATTCTCTTTAGTTGATTTCAAAACGATGCCATTTGTGTCGATGATTGCCGAAATGCCAACTGTTGAAACGCTGACTGAATATCTGGCATGTTCGATACTTCGGATTCGAGTTATCGCCAATTGTTGGGCGCTTTCGGCGGTATTCGCAAAAGTCGCACTATTTGTCTGGACCACGAACAAGTTGCTCTGGTCAGCCGAGCTTTGAATTAGTCGATCATCAATCAACTCGAAACAGATAATTGGCGCAATTTTCGCCTGACCCACCTGATGAATTACAGCTGATTTGCCGGGTGAAAAGTCCTCGACTTGGTTGGGCAAATCTGAGAAGAATGTCAATGCAGATCGCAGTGGCATGACCTCACCAAATGGCGTCAAATGTCGTTTTACATATCGCGTGGTTGCCCCAATTTTTGGTTCCCAAAGAATCGAAGCATTTTGCAATTGGCCATCAGTACGCAGAACTGCCCCAACGATTAAGGGAACTTCGGCTTTGTCGACTAACGAGGAAATTGCACTCCCGATTTTTGGATTGTTAAATGGATCTACATCAACGGAATTTTCTGGCCAAATAATCAGATTTGGTTTCTTTCCTTTGATCAGAGATTTCTCTGTCTCGGTTACATGTCGATAGAAAACTTCGGTAGCTCGCTCATTGAAATCAAGTCCTAATTTCGGAACTGAACCTTGCACGGCAAGAATTTGAAAAGTCTGACGCGGCGAATTATTTGGCAGAATAAAAATTCCAGAAAGTGTCAGCGCGATTGCAATAGCTGGGAGAGTTATGCCACTTCCCCGCTTAGCTAACTGGAACGCTGCGACACCGAGTAAAAGCGTTGCCAATGAAAGAAGTGACACTCCTCCGATGCTGGCAAGACGCGCATACGGTGCATCAGCTTGCGAGAATCCGATGCGCAACCAACCGAAACCACCAAATGGAAAACGAGAACGTACTTCTTCTAGAGCTAGAAAGGCGACCGGAAGAAAGAAATACCAGGACTCCCCTATTCGTTTAAGGAAGCCCAGGGGCAGGTAGAAAACTGTTTGCAGCAGCACAAGTGCGATCCATGGCGTAATTCCGACGTATTTATTGCTCCAAATTAACCCTGCCGCATTGAAAGTAAATGCAAACAAGGCAAAGGAAGCGAAGTGTTTGCCATTGTTGTTGATGGTATAAATCAGAAGTGCGATTGCAAGCGGGGCGGCAAACCAGAGACCGATTGGCTTAAATGCAGCCGATAGCAATAGCCCGCTTAAGAATGAATAAAGCGCGAACATGTATTTACCAGCCAAGAGCTGCGATTAAACGATCAATACTTGCTCCAAGCCCGTATTGATCTTTGATTTGATAGAGCTTTGATAAGTCAGCCGGAGCTTTAGGCATTGATAAATCAACTTTAGGTAGTGGTGCATCTCGCGCGACCCGTACTAGTTTGGGCGCGATACTTAAGTAATCGGCACCTGCAATAATTTTCTTCGCAAGGGCTGGCGGTAATGAATCGTGCGCTTCATGTGCTGCAGCGAGAGCATCTTCAACGGTGGCAAAATTATTAGCAATTACAGCGGCGCCTTTCTCGCCAATTCCCTTCACGCCAGGCAGTCCGTCCGATGGGTCGCCTCTGAACATTGCAAACAAATCATAACGATCACCCGGAATTGAGTACTTCTCTGCGACGTATTTGATATCAACTAAATCATGCTGTGATATTCCCTTAGCTAAATAGACAACTTTAATATCGCGTTTGTCATCAACCATTTGGAATAGATCTCGATCACCAGTAACAATTCGAATCGGACCTGGTTCGACTTCGGCATAAGTTGCCATGACATCATCGGCCTCATAGTCATCAACGCCAACAACTGGAATTCCAAAGAGATCGAGAATATCTAGCAGGATCGGAATCTGCGGAGTTAAAGTTTCTGGCTCGACTTCTTCTTCGCCTTCTTCTTCCAAACGATTAGCTTTATAAGCTGGGAAAATGTCAACGCGCCAACTTGGTCGCCAATCACCATCAAGGCAAGCCACTAATCGATTTGGTTTATAGATGCCAACTAATCGCGCTGTCATATCTAGGTAACCACGAATTGCATTAACTGGCGTGCCATCAGGACCCAATAAAGTATCTGGCATTCCGTAGTAAGCGCGATACCAAAGCGAGGCACTATCAAGCAGCATTAAAGTCATAGGTCACCCAGCATATAACTGACTACTCCCCGATCAATGCGCTTAACTGCCTCGCGACAAGTTGGGCGCAGCTTTTCGCTAGCCGCTGCGATTTGATTCATGAGATCGATTAGCTGTTTGGTTGATCTAACAAAGTCGCCAACTGACATATCGCTACCTTTTAAAACGTTATTTAATGAATTGCCATTAGCCCATCGGTAGGAGATGTAACAGAAGCCAAGATCTGGAGCTTTTTGTGTCTGCACTTGATGCTTTTCTTCGATCTCTTCCAGCTGGCCCCACACATGTGCGATCTCACCCAACGCATTGGCCACATTTTGATGCGGGATTTTTGGCGCTAAATCTTCCTGGGAACGAGATTGATAAATCATGCAAGAGACAACCGATAGCAATTCAGCCGGATTTAACTCATCGAGTAAGCCCAATCGAATAGTTTCAGTTAGTAGTAGGTCAGATTCGGCGTAAATTTTGGCCAAGATCTTTCCTTGGGCCAGAGGTTTTTCACCCTCGATATATCCGAGTTCATCTAGAACTGCGCAGATACGATCAAAAGTTTTGGCAATAACGTGTGTGCGGTTCTCAATGCGATTAGTAAGTCCTTCATTCTCGCGACGTAATCGACCGGCTCGCTCTTGGATACGTGCGTGTGCTTCGCGTTCATTGCAACCATGGCAGGCATGATTTCGTAACGCCTTGCGTAGTTGATCGATCTCACCTTCAAGATGCTGACGCTGTCTATTATCAAATGTCTTACGTCCGCCACGTTTTGATAACAGCGCCTCGAGCTCTTTAACTTCACGGCGCATCGATGCGTACTGATTAAAATCACCTAAGTGGCATTGCGCCGAATCTACGAGTTCATCGATTGCAGTCTGATTACGTCGCACTTGTCGATCAAGTCCAACCACAGCACGATCAGCTTGGAACTGCGCAAAGGAAGACTCAAGTGAACCGCGAGCCCGCTCGCGACCAAAGCGACTAATCAAATTGATTGCCATGTTGTAGGTGGGAGTAAATGATGAACGCAGCGGATAAGTTCGCGTGGAAGCTAAGCCAGCGGCAGTTGCTGAATCTACTGAAGGAGACCATTGCACAACCGCGTTACCTTCAATATCAATGCCACGACGCCCTGCCCGACCGGTTAACTGCGTGTACTCCCCTGGCGTGATCGGCACATGCGCTTCACCATTCCACTTAGTTAACTTCTCTAACACCACTGTTCGCGCTGGCATATTGATTCCAAGCGCTAGCGTTTCAGTCGCAAATACCGCCTTGATGTAGCCACGTTTAAAGAGATCTTCAATGGCTTCCTTGAAACTTGGTAGTAAGCCAGCATGGTGCGCGGCGATGCCTCGTTCTAGCGCACTTAACCATTGATCAAAACCAAGCACTGCTAAATCTTCTTCAGCTAAGTTCTGTGTGTAATACAGAGCCGTCTTGGTAATTTCGGCACGTTCTTCGGAATTAGTAAGGCGTAGCCCGGCGTTTAGACATTGATTCACTGCCGCATCGCAACCAGCCCGAGAGAAGATGAAAGTAATCGCAGGTAAAAGATTTTCTCGATTTAACTTCTCAATAATGTCGGCCCGCGATAACCGGCTTTCGTTTTGACCAAAACGCTCGCGTCTATTTCGGTCAGTGTGAACTTTGCGCATCGCTTCGCGTTCGAGTTTTAGAATCTCAGGATTTACTTGTCCGGGCTTACTAAAAAGATCGACTAAACGTTGCCCAATCAGCACATGCTGATAAAGCGGAATAGGTCTGACTTCGCTCACAACGACTGTGGTATTACCGCGAATCTCGTTTAACCATTCGCCAAACTCTTCGGCATTTGAAACTGTGGCCGAAAGGGAAATAACTTGCACGCTCTCCATCAAGTGAATAAGTACTTCTTCCCAGACTCCCCCGCGAAACTTATCGGCCAGATAATGAACTTCATCCATTACTACCCAGCCCAAATTGTTCAGTGTGTTGGATCCGGCATAAAGCATGTTGCGCAGAACTTCAGTAGTCATTACCAAGATGTCAGCTTCACTATTAATACTGGTATCACCCGTTAGTAAGCCAACTTTTTCTTCACCAAAACGTTCAACGAACTCGGCAAACTTTTGATTCGATAACGCCTTAATCGGGGTGGTGTAGAAACATTTCTTGCCATTCTTAAGCGCGAAATATGCGGCGAATTCACCCACCACGGTCTTTCCAGCACCGGTTGGCGCAGCAACTAATACGCCATGTCCATCTTCGAGCGCATGGCAAGCTTCGATCTGAAAATCATCGAAACCAAAATCAAAAGAGTCGATGAATTCCTGAGTTACTGCATGCTTAGCGCGTGATTTGGCCGCTGCATATGCTTCGGCGGGTGAAAGTTGATCCGCGCCGCTCATGCGGGCCAAGTTAGCAGGCTTTGCGGTAAAGATTCGACTTGAACTGGCAGTTGACCGATTCGTTCACCATCGGCATAGGCAACAGCAGAAGATTCGATTCGAATCGCCTTCGCCCGTATTACCTCAACCTGCGGGTGTTCAATATGAGTTCCTTTATAAACCGTCGGGAATACCTTGATGAATTCCAACTTCGAAACTGGATGCAGAATCATGACGTCAAAAAATCCATCATGTAAATCGGCATCCGGACAAACTTGCATACCGCCGCCGTAGGACCGACCATTTCCGATGGCTATCAACATCGCTTCAACTTCTAAGACTTTTTCATCTGCGAAAATTTTGAATTCAATTGCTTTGAATTTTGGAAATTCAAGAGCAATAGCCGCATTGTATTTAGCTGGACCCTTCGGCCATTTCAGTTTGTTTGCCCGTTCGTTAACAACCGAATCAAAACCACTTGATAAAACAGCGCCAAAATACTCGCCATCTACCACCCCAATATCTACCAAACTAGGTGGCGCCGAATTCAGATGTTCTAAATAATCTGTTAGATCGTGGTTAAACCAACCTAAAGTTCGATAGAAATCATTTCCAGTTCCACCGGGAGCAATGGCTAATGGAACTTTAAACTCAATGGCAAACTGCAGTAACAGGTGAAAGAGACCATCTCCCCCAACGCTAAGCAACCTGGTGGCTTCGCCGTTTTGTAGCGATTCCCGGACCAACGATTTAGTTTCTGTAGCGCTATTCGGTGAAATCATGCGATAGGCAATCTCGCGAGATTGTAGGAATCCAACTACTTGGGTAGCCAGTGAAGCAGCGGCGCCCAAGCCTGCTTTAGGGTTTACGACCACCAACCACATGAGGCAAACCTACCGATTCAAATTAATCTATTGGTGATGCGGATGGATCGAAATCTGCCGAATCTTGACCTTGTTTGCGTTTGTCTCTGCGCTTATCCAGCAGCAGTGCGATTAGGCCAGCTAGGAAGTAGAGAACGATCAATGGCCCAGCCAGGAAACTCATGGTTATTGGATCTGATGTTGGCGTTAAAGCGGCAGCCGCTAAAGTTATTGAGAAGACCCAGATTCGCCAAGGCTTCAAAATTGTCGAGCCCCGTAAGAAGCCGATCAAATTAAAAGTTAATAGGAATACTGGCAGCTCGAAAGCCAAACCAAAAAGCAGAATAATTCTGAGTACAAAATCTAAATAATCATCAAATCTAATTAGGTTCGTCAAGGCATCGGGAGTAAAACCAAATAAAACCTTAATCGCAACCGGGAGGATGAGATAACCAATGGTGGAACCGAGTGCAAAGAACGGTGTGGCGGCGAAGAGAAAGAGAATTGAATAACGCTTCTCTTTACGGTGCAAAGCTGGTGCGATAAATGCCCAAAGCTGATAAAGCCAAACTGGCGCGGCCAGAATTACGCCACTTAAAATGGCAACTTTAATCTGCAGATTTAGCGGCCCTAAAACTCCGTTTATATAAAGCGAGCCGCATTCATCTGAGGCTGTTGCTCTCGCTGTTGCGAGGTCACATACCGGCATAGCAAGTTGGGTAATTATTTGGTCATAGAGAAACCAACCAGCGGTGGATGCTACGAGAATTGCGATGATTGAACGCAGAAACCTTTTTCGGAATTCACCCAGATGTTCAAGTAAGGGCATCTTCCCTTTGTTGCGTTTGGACATAACGAAAACGACTACTTAGTAGATGAGTCGTCATCTTTCTTGTCGTCGTCCTTCATCTCTTTCATTTCAGATTTAAAAATACGAAGTGAGCGACCAAGAGAGCGAGCTGAATCGGGCAGGCGCTTAGCCCCGAAAAGGACGGCAATGACAATCAGAATTACGATTAACTCTTGACCACGTGGCATTTAATTACTCCTTAAGTTTCAACTGCTATGGGTAAACGCTACTGCATGATTTAGGGCTGGCGCTCAGTTCAATCTTTAGAAATCAATGGTAATTTTCCAAAGCAGCCATGGCTCGAGCATGCACTGCGGCTCTAATCTGAGTCGGCGCAATAGCTTCAACCTGTCCGGCTAGCGACAGGATTGCTCTGGAAATCCAAGGTGCGCTATAGCCCTGGATGGTTGCCGTTGCAGAATTCGCCGATATTTGTGGCAACACCTCGAGAACCTGGCGAGATGCGGCATGAACCTTCACTTCGTATTCAATCGCCTCATCGTTGGCAGCTAGTTGGTTACTTGGCCAGAGTTGATCCGCTATTTCTGAAACAGCAACAATTCGATCGGCGCGGAAATTACGGATAGCTTTTGCGTTATCACAATACCCTTGCAGATATTCATGCGAACCCGACTGTGAGAGTTCATATGGTGCTACTTGCCTCTTAGTCACTTGATCGTTTGCAGCCGAGTGATAGGTGATCTCGAGCCAACCACGACGACGAATTGCCCGCAGAATTAAGGCTCGCAGTTCAGAAGCAAGGCTCGCCTCAATTTGAACTTGCGGTGCAGAAATCAATTGAGAGCGTAATTGCTCTTGCAGGTTCGTAATCTCTGTGACCAGTGAACCATTGGAACCACCCAACTCTGCACTTAAAAGATCTAATCCCATATAAATCGAAAGTGCTTCGGCGCGATCTAGCGCACGTGGTGCAGCTAAAGTCTCGGCATTTCGAATTGAAACAAAGCCGGATTCAAACTCGAGATCGATTAGTTCAAGCGGTGTGTAGCCAGGAAGCCCACACATCCAGAGGGTATTTAGATCATCGGTAATTTCTTTTACAGTTGCATTAAATGTTTTCGCTAATTCGGATATTGCGATGCCTTGGTGAGTCGTTAAATAAGGAACTAAATCCAATAGTCGTGCAGTACGGGCCAGTCCCGATTCTTGTTTAGCCATGAATTTTCACCAAAGTTTCCAGGGCAGAAACAACTGCGCTTCTGAGTTGGACCGGTGATGAAACGATTACATCTTCACCATGCCAAAGAACTAAGTTAGTTATGAAATCAAGATCGAATATCGGTACTTCAAGCAGATCCCAGTCATCGGCAGTCTCGATAGTGGTGGCCAGGCGCCGAAGCTGGTATCCAGCACCAGGTCGGACTTGTAGAACAGCTAACGGAGTTTCAATTGCTGGTTCGAGCTCGGCGATTTCAAAAGTTGCCGGGATTGCATAACTTTGCGTTTTTCCAATTGTGGTTACAACGCCCTGGATTCGATCAACTCGAAAGTTTCGTATCGCGCTTTTCTCGGTATCTAACCCGATTAGATACCAGTGTGATTTACGCGCTTGAACTCCATAAACCTGCAACTGGCGTTTCTGCGCGACGCCCTGAATATTTAAGTAATCGAACTCAATGGTGGTTAGCGAAGTTAGTGCATCTAATGCGCTTCGCAAGTTTTCATCAGCACCAATAAGTTTCGGGGCCATTACTGGTAACTGAGATGAGTCGGTATCTAAACCAATTGAAGTCAACTTGCGAAGCGCTTGTTGGGAAAGATCAGTAAATGCGGCATCTTGCCAAGCTTGGGCAGCTAACGAAAGCAGCGTGACTTGGGTCGGCGTTAAATCACGTAGTGAAAGTGCGTAACTCTCAGGTCGAATGCGATATCCCGCTTCATCATCGAAAAGTGGATCTAAGCCACCAACTTCAATCTGAATTCCTAATTTACGTAAATCATCCTTATCACGTTCGAACATGCGCTCTTTAGCTTCCGCGCTACCTTCGTAGCCTTCGATATTTCTAAATATTTCGTTCTTGGTCAAATATCTTTTAGTAGCTAGTAGCGCAATGGTTAAATTAACTAGGCGCTCATTCTTCCGCGACACCGTAAGCTCCTTTCGCAGGGCGACGACGGCGTGCCAACACTTCTACGCCAGGCGCCATGCGTCGGCTAATGATTAGAAAACCGGTATGAGCGATCATGCGCTGTTGCGGGCGCACTGCTAAACCTTCGTGATGCCAACCGCGAATCATGGATTCATTACTTTCAGGTTCAGTAAATCGGCCGTCAGCTTTTAGCGCCTCTGCAGTTGCTGACAACTGGGTGGTTGTTGCGACGTAAGCTAAGAAAACGCCACCTGGCCGCAAAACATTTGCCGCCATATCTACGCATTCCCATGGGGCTAACATGTCCAGAACAACGCGATCAAATTGATGTGAAAATTCTTTTTCTTGCACCGAACCTAGATCGCAACTCCAGTTGCTAGGTGTCTCGCCGAAATAATCGGCCACATTTGCTTTAGCAATATCGGCAAATTCTTCGCGACGTTCCACTGAATGAACGAGCCCTTCAGCCCCAACAGCGCGAAGCAAGGTAATAGTTAAAGCGCCACTACCAACACCTGCTTCGAGCACTCGTGCACCTGGATAAATATCAGCAAAGCCCAAAATG
This sequence comes from uncultured Candidatus Planktophila sp., assembly GCA_964624105.1. Lineage (GTDB taxonomy): Bacteria > Actinomycetota > Actinomycetes > Nanopelagicales > Nanopelagicaceae > Planktophila. Next base: position 15,199 of record CAZUWN010000001.1, read on the forward strand.
AATGCGGCATCTTTTGGATAAACGATGGTTGCTCCGCGTGGCATGGACAAGACATAGTCACCGAGTAGTGGTTTGAAGGCTGTGAATTTTAAGCCCGCGGTTGTGCTGATAACCGAGCCTTCGGGAATTCCGACTAACTCGTCATGAACGATCCAGCCTTTATGGGTATGCCATTCCTTGCCGGCGGTAATAGTTAAGGAATACATCTTGCCTTTGGGATCGGTTAGTTGAATTCGATCACCGTATGCAAAAGTGCCCGCTTGTAGCGAAGCGAGTGATTTCGGAGCCGGGGTATTTTCGGACATGACCGCATCCTAGTTCAGCCAGAGTGTGAAAGTCAGCCCAACTTTGTCGCACCTATGGCCTATCTTGAGCGAGTGGCAAATATGCGGTTATCCCCCAGTCGAGTTTCAGAGTTTACGAATTGTCCACAACTCTACAAATATCGCAGCATTGATAAATTACCCGAACCGCCAAGCATTGATGCCGAACGTGGCACGCTAGTTCACACGGTTCTTCACGATTTATTTGAGTCCCCTGCTGAACTTAGAAATTTAGATACTGCAGTTGAACTCTTGCCGTCACGTTGGCAAGCTCAATTAGCGGCCAAACCAGACTTAGCACCATTGATTAGTAACGAAAAAGAGTGGATTGATCGCGCAAATGCGCTGTTGGCCACCTATTTCAAGTTGGAAAAGCCCGAAACTTTTGAACCAAGTTTTAGAGAGTTGCACCTTGAATTCGACTTGAATTCAGATCTATACCTACATGGTTATGTAGATCGACTAGATGTAGCACCAACCGGTGAAGTTCGAATCGTTGATTACAAAACTGGTAAATCACCGAAACCAGGCTGGGAAGCTAAAGCGCTTTTTCAATTACAGGTTTACGCACTTCTTTACTACAAGACACATAACGTATTGCCGAGGTTGCTGCTGCTGATCTATTTAGGCGATGGTGCTTTGGTAAAAAGTACGCCAACGTTGGCCGATCTGGCTGCAACTGAAGCGACGCTAATTCGCATTGCAAATGAAATAAAATTAGCTATCGAGAAAGATCTCTGGCCTACCAAACCATCACGGTTATGTGATTGGTGCTACTTTAAAGCGATCTGTCCTGCTCATACTTAAGCGCTAACTTTTCATAACTCCAGTTAGCTAGTGAATCAGTCACGTCAACCCGACCGCTCTTCTCAATCGGAACTAAGTGAGGCACGGCCAATACCCACGCGCCAGAAGCTTTCGCTGCCGTAACACCAGTTAGGGAATCTTCTAGTACTAGTGAATTGGAAATCTCGTGTCCGCCACTAGAAGCTGCTAGTAAATAACCCTCTGGATCTGGTTTTGAAACTTTCACATCGCCACTTGAAATCGATCTAACAAATGGATTTTCCTCGAAGTTACTCAACGCGGCATCTACTAGCGATCTTGGACTCGCCGAAACTAAAGTTAATGGAACCCCATACGCTCGAAGGTCATTTATGAGCGCGATCGCGCCAGGCATAAATGGCAGATCACCTTTGAATTTTTCTACCATGCGATCAATGATTTCCGTCATTAGCGAGTGCCCGTCGCGCTTCCCGCCGATTAAGCCGGACATGTAGTTACCAATTCGATCTAGCGGGCCGCCTAAACATGCAGCTTGATCGGACTCGAGCCATTGGTAGCCGTACTCAGCCATCATTTGAGTTTCGGAAATTAACCAGAGAGGTTCGGAGTCAACCAATAAACCATCCATGTCGAAAAAAACTGCGCTATAGAAATCCTTACGCATATCAGTTTGCATTGAAATATTTTGCCTCCGGGTGATGCACGATGATGGCACTTGTTGATTGTTCTGGGTGCAGTTGGAACTCTTCGGAAAGTTCTACCCCAATACGGCCAGGTTCCAATAGTTCGCATAGTTGAACTTGCTGTTCGATATCTGGGCAAGCTGGATAACCGAATGAATAACGTGAACCGCGGTAACCCTGATCGAGTATTCCTTGCAAGTCAGGTGCATCTTCGGCCCGCACTTGCATTTCTTCGCGGATACGTTGATGCCAATATTCGGCAAGAGCTTCAGTTAACTGGACAGATAAGCCATGCAACTCTAAATATTCGCGGTATTCATTCTTCGCAAAAAGTTCAGCGGCGGCTTTGCTGATTGTGTTGCCCATTGTTACAACGTGGAAAGCAACTACATCGACTTTGCCAGACTCTTTGCTAACGAAGAAATCACTTATGCATAAGCGGCGATCGCGGCGCTGACGTGGGAATGAGAAACGAGTTCGTTCTTTTCCTTTATCCGGGCCCTCATGATGCAGAATAACCAGTTCGTTACCTTCGCTAACACATGGGAAATATCCATAAACAACTGCCGCCTCTAGCCAACCTTCGGATTGAACTTGATTCAGCAAAGCACGAAGGCGTGGTCGACCTTCAGTTTCAGCCATTGCGTCGTACTCACCGCGAGCACCTTTAAGACCCCACTGACCCATGAACAGAGCGCGTTCATCAAGCATGCCCGAGTAATCAGCTAGCGGGATTCCTTTAACAATTCGAGATCCGAAGAAGGGAACATTAGGAATATCAATATCAAGTGCCACATCGCTGCGCTTGGTATCAATCTCTTCACTGATTTCAATATTTCGAGTTGATTTAACTTTTCGTTCGCGTAACGCGGGCAGTGCAGCTCCTGGCTCGCCACGTTTAACCGCCATGATCGCATCCATTAAACGCAAGCCCTCGAATGCATCTCGTGCATAGCGAACTTCACCTGGGAAAATTTCAGCTAAGTCTTGCTCTACAAAAGCGCGCGTGAGGGCGGCGCCACCTAAAACAATCGGCCATTTTTGATCTAACCCACGGGCGGTAATTTCTTCAAGATTCTCTTTCATAATTACGGTGGACTTAACCAGCAGGCCACTCATACCAATTGCATCAACGTTATGTTCTTGAGCTGCATCAACGATTTGATTGATGGTCTGCTTAATTCCGATATTAACAACTTGGTAGCCGTTGTTAGACAAAATAATGTCAACTAGGTTCTTGCCAATATCGTGGACATCGCCCTTAACAGTTGCTAGCAGCATGCGACCACGACCTTGGTCATCCGTCTTCTCCATGTATGGCTCTAGATAAGCAACGGCACTCTTCATAACTTCAGCGCTCTGCAAAACGAAAGGCAATTGCATCTCGCCTTTACCAAATAGTTCGCCAACTACCTTCATGCCTTCAAGTAAGTGGTCATTAATGATCTGTAGTGGTTTGATTCCCTGCGTCATAGCCAGATCTAGATCTGCATCTAGTCCGACTTTCTCGCCATCAATAATGCGGCGCTGTAGTCGTTCTTCAAGAGGCAAGGCAGCTAAGCCAGCTGCGCGCAAATTACGAGTAGCTGCAACTTCGACACCTTCGAATAATTGCAGGAACTCAGTTAGCGGATCGTAAGTACATTCACCATCGGCATAAGTGCGGCGATCGTAAATTAGATCGAGGGCAACTTCGCGGGCTCGGGCATCGATGCGAGCCATTGGTGTGATTTTGGAAGGATGCACAATTGCCGAATCAAGGCCAGCTTCAACACATTCATGCAGGAATACTGAGTTAAGCACAATGCGGGATGCGGCATTTAAGCCAAACGAAACATTGCTTACGCCAAGAGTGGTTTGCACTTCTGGGAACTCAAGCTTTAATGCGCGGATTGCTTCGATAGTTTCAATGCCATCACGACGAGTTTCTTCTTGACCCGTTGCGATTGGAAAAGTTAAACAATCGATCAAGATATCGCCGGTGGCCATCCCCCAGTTAGTCGTTAAATCAAGAATCAAGCGGCGAGCTACTTTAAGTTTCCACTCTTTCGTACGAGCTTGGCCCTCTTCATCAATCGTTAGCGCAACAACGCTAGCGCCATGTTCTTGGACTAAGGGCATGATCTTGGCGAAACGTGATGTCGGGCCATCGCCATCTTCATAGTTAACTGAGTTGATAACGCTGCGGCCACCCAATTGTTCAAGGCCCGCCTTCAATACAGCTGGTTCAGTTGAATCTAGAACAATCGGCAAGGTAGATGCGGTAGCAAAACGACTAGCAAGTTCAGTCATATCCCTGGCGCCATCGCGACCAACATAATCAACCGAAAGATCTAGCATATGAGCGCCTTCACGAATTTGATCGCGGGCAATCTCTACGCAGGTCTGCCAATCTTCAACAATTAAAGCATCGCGAAATGCTCTAGAGCCATTGGCATTGGTTCGCTCACCGATAGCCAAATAAGTTTTATCTTGGCGAAACGGAACAAATTGATAAAGCGAAGAAGCGCCAGCCTCAGTTACCGGGCTGCGATCCTTGATTTGGTGGCCTTTAAATTTTTCCACAACTGCCGCCAAGTGAGCTGGAGTTGTTCCGCAACAACCGCCTAGCAGAGAAATGCCGTAGTCAGCAACGAAAGTATCTAGAGCGGTTGCAAGTTCATCTGGACCGAGTGGATATTCCGCGCCTTTTTTACCAAGAATTGGCAGACCTGCGTTCGGCATAACCGAAAGTGCTACCTTCGAATTTTGAGATAGGTAGCGCAGGTGCTCAGACATTTCAGCTGGCCCAGTGGCACAGTTAAGCCCGATCAAGTCAATTTCTAAGGGCGCTAGAGCATTTAGAGCTGCGCCGATTTCTGAACCGAGCAACATAGTTCCGGTTTGTTCAACAGTTACTTGGGCGATCAAAATTACGTCACGATCAACTTTGGCCATGGCAGCGCGTGACCCGTTTACCGCTGCTTTTGCTTGTAATAAATCTTGCGTGGTTTCAATTAGCAGTGCGTCAGATCCACCATCTAGTAAACCTTGCGCTGCTGTTTCATAGGCATTGCGTAAGAACTCGTAAGTTGTATGTCCGAGAGTTGGTAATTTTGTTCCGGGCCCGAGTGAACCTAAAACGAAGCGTGGTTTATCTGCGGTAGAAAATTTATCTGCGCATTCGCGAGCAATCTTGGCGCCAGCAAAAGCTAATTCGTAGATTCGATCCTCGATGCCATACTCGGCTAAGTTCGCCCAGTTTGCTCCAAAGGTATTTGTCTCAATCGCATCTACGCCGACAGCTAGATATTCATTATGAACACTTGCGACAATATCGGGACGCGAGACATTGAGAATTTCATTGCAGCCTTCGTGGTTTTGAAAGTCTTCAAGTGTTGGATCAGCCGCCTGCAACATCGTGCCCATAGCGCCATCTGCAATTACGATTCGCTCAGCCAACGCCTGACGAAGCAAAGAAGGCGTTTTTACGAGGCTCATTGGCCCAAGGTTACCAGTAGATAATTTTTCGCGTCTAAATTGCGATACCCAAGAAGGTATCAAGGGCTCTACTTAGCTCGCCACTGCTGCCACCAGTTAGACCACTTTCGGTCTGATCTATCCAACTATCTATGGCCTTAAGGGCACGAACTGTGTCTAAATTATCGGCCAAACTAGCAATTATCAAAGCAATGCACTCTTTAGTTGGTGCAACCTCATTGCGACTAAGAGCACTTTGCAGACGACTCATTCGGGCAGTGGCTTCAACTAATACTTGATCAGTCCACATGCGGTCGCGACCATAGGCAGCGCTAAGAAGTGCTAATCGAATGACCATGGGATCAATACCGGCAGCGACTAATTTACTAACGAAAACGAGATTGCCTTTACTCTTACTCATTTTTTCGCCATCAAGCCCAACCATGCCAGCGTGAACATAAGTTTGCGCATACGGTTTGCCAGTCATGATTGCTACCTGAGCAGCGCCCATTTCATGATGCGGGAAAATCAAATCACTGCCGCCACCTTGAATATCAATGACGTAATCATCTGCAGGATCTGGTTTCAAATAAGCCAATGCGATTGCACTGCATTCGATATGCCAACCTGGCCGACCTTCGCCAAATGGTGAGGTCCATGATGGTTCGCCAGGACGTGCCGCTAACCAAACTAAACAGTCGAGCACATCTTTCTTGCCAACTCGATCTGGATCCCCGCCGCGTTGTGAAAAAATCTCTTGCATCTCAACCTGCGAGTAGTGAGATCGAGTTCCGAACTCAGCATCACTGCGAACCTGGAAGTAGAGATCATCTTCAACTGAATAAATTGTGTTTGCTGCTTTAAGAACTTCGATCGCTTCGGTGACTAATGGAATTGCTTCAACTGCCCCGATATAACTTTCTGGCGGCAAAATATGAAGATTGACCATGTCACCGCGGAACAATTCAATTTGGGAATGCGCTAAATCTTCCCAATCAATCCCGTCACGTTTGGCACGTTCAAGTAGTGGATCATCGATGTCAGTTATGTTCTGCACATACCGAACTTCGGCTCCGGTCGCTCTCAAGTAGCGGTTAATTAAGTCAAAGGTTAAATAAGTAGCTGCGTGCCCCAAGTGGGTCGCATCGTAAGGAGTAATACCGCAGACATACATGCGGTAAAGGCTCTTAGTCGGTAGCGCTTTCTTAGTTCCAGAGAGCGTGTCTTTTAAAGTCAGTTTTGGCAGCGCATATTTAGGGTCGACTGCTGGAATCGCAACTGTTGGCCAAGAACGCATTGACCTATCCTAGAACGGTGGCCACGGAACCGCTGGCCAATCTGGGCTCGGTGACGGAAAGACTTTTTCCGCTTGGAGACGTGCGACTCGTAACTTTAGTGCGCTGAATTCCTCGCTTGTGATTAGCTGCTTAATCTTTTCGCCGGTATCGCCATCGAGTTCTGAATCAAGCACTTTCAACATATCGATTTCTGAATCCAACAACGCTAACTGTTCCCATTGCCATAAAACAGTTCGCAATTTATCTTCGGAATGAAAAGTGACGCCATGATCACAGCCATAGATGTGACCATCAGGAGTCGGCAGTAAGTGACCGATTTTGCGATCGGTATTATTTATCACGACATCGAAAAGGGCGAGATTTCGTAACCCTGGCAAATCCTTTCGGTATAGCTCGGCTAGATCAACTTCTTCATCAATATCAATCCAAAGTTGAACCATGCCGAAACCAAATGGCCCTTCGCGCAGTAACGTGGGCGGAACACAATTAAGTTGCATCGCTTCACTTATCAGATAGGCGGCGTATTCACGGTTAGCCAATGTTCCATCGGGAAAATCCCATAGGGGCCGCTCCCCCGTTACGGGTTTGTAAATACAGTTAAATGAATTATCACCAACTGTGATTTCACCAAAGAGCGTCGCATTCGACGCGTCTACTAAGCGACCAGTAACTTTCAGATCACCATAACCGAGTGCGGCCAGGATCTCGTCGCGGTTATCTGCGGTAACCATTGGCCCTCGGGCATAGGTGTCCGGTGTTATCAATCGGTATTCCGCAGAATGGGCAAGGCAATCGGCCAGCACCTACTACCGCTGCAGTTCGTTTCGCGAACGCGTCGGCTTGGGCCAGAGTTAGTGAAACTCGAAGTAAATCAGGTGCTTCGTCTTCGTCATCATCGACTAACTCTTCTTCTTCCGAATCAGCTGGTGTTGCACACTGCAGTTCAACTAGAACCATCTCAGTGTCAGTTACAAATGAAAGGCCGATAACGCCAACTCGAAACTCTTCGAAGATTGGTTGCTCTAGTGGTTCGGTATCAACGCCCAATCGTGAGTAGCCAATAAGCGGATTGCCACGCTTAATCTCTCGAAGAATGGCACCCACTCGATCGCCTAAAGCGGCAGCTTGAATTTTCTCTAACCCAACTGAGGTGATTCGTGAACCAGTTCGCGCTTGAATAAAGAAACTGCGTTCACCAGGTTCACCAACGGTTCCGCAAACGAAACGTTCTACTGGATTAAAATCGTAAACAATCCGACTCACTTAGTTATGCCTTTGCCCCCGCCAAGTAAATGGCCACGCTTATGTTTACTTTGCAATAGTTCACGAACTGAGGAGTCCGAATCGTTTAATCGCGTAAGTCTAATTGCGCCACCATTTGACTCAAGAATTGTGATCGAAGCTGGATCGATAACGATTCGCTGGAAATCATCTAGATGCATGCCCATTGAACTTGCCACAATTGCCTTAATCACATCACCATGAGAAACCATGATGGTCATTTCCTGATCAGATGCGAAGAAATCGTGGACCGTCTTCATCGCACGTACTTGCATTTGCGCAAGACTCTCACCATCTGGAAAAGTAACGGCGCTCGGCTGACCCTGCACCTTGCGCCATAACTTCGCACGAGAAAGCGTTGCTAATTTCTTACCCGACCATTTTCCATAATCGACTTCAACTAAATTTGGCTCAAGAGTTACAGTTACGCCTTTGCCATATTTGGCCAGCCATGGTGCGAGAGTTTCATAACAGCGATCCATTGGGCTGACCTGAACATGAGCGATTGTTAATTTGCCTAGTCGCTCGGCTAATCGTTCAGCTTGCTCTTGACCGGACTTGGAAAGATGCACATTTGGCAATTGACCAGATAGAACACCTGCGGCATTGGCAGTCGAATGAGCATGTCGGATCAAAACAATTTTTGGCACCCTGAAAGGTTATCGCAGTAATTCGGCCCTCGCCTTGCTAGGTTTGCGCCATGGAACTTAGGCGTGCTGGCGATAGTGGCTTATCTCTATCTCGATTAGGTCTGGGAACAATGACTTGGGGCCGAGATACCGATGAGCACGAGGCCGCCGATCAAATGCGAGCATATTTGGATGCTGGTGGAAATTTCATTGATACCGCCGCTGTATATGGCGATGGCGATAGCGAGCGAGTAATCGGTGGACTAGCTGGTTCACTTTTTAAACGCGAAGAAATCGTTCTAGCGACTAAGGCCGGAATCACTTTTCCAGATGGAATCCGTACTGTAAATAATTCACGCGCTGCTTTGATGGCTGAATTGGATAATTCGCTGGCGCGACTCGGCACTGACTACGTTGATCTATGGCAGATCCATACTTGGGACAGTGAGAATCCGATCTCTGATGCGCTATCTGCATTGGATTGGGCGTATAACTCAGGGCGCGCACGGTACGTCGGAATCTCAAACTTCTCTGGCTGGCAAACAGCACACTGTGTTACTCGTCAAAGTAACCAAGGCGGTAAAGCGCCAATTGCATCGATTCAATCAGAGTATTCACTATTGAATCGCGAAGTTGAACGCGAGATTATTCCAGCTGCGCAGGCTTTAGGTTTTGGATTCTTGCCTTGGTCACCATTGGGTCGCGGCGTGCTTACTGGAAAATATCGCAATGGATTGCCCAGCGATTCGCGGGGTGCGAGCGCACACTTTGCCGGATTCGTGGAACCATATTTAGATGCTCGTTCTTCGCGCATCGTTGAAGCAGTTTGCGTAGCAGCCGATGGACTCGGATTTTCACCGCTCGAAGTTTCCTTAGCTTGGGTACGAGATGCACCTGGTGTAACAAGTGCCATTGTGGGTGCGCGAACTGGTGCGCAACTGCGTGGAATTTTAACTTCGGAGCAAATAAGTTTGCCCGAAGTTGTACGCGAAGCGCTGAGTGAGGTCTCAGCTATTCTTTAAGAAGTGCTCCATCATATGTACGCCGCTTTTCAAACCATCTAGCGGAACTCTTTCGTCAACGCCATGGAATAGCGCCATAAAATCTAAATCGGCCGGCAGTTTCAAAGGCGCAAACCCATAACCAACTATTCCAAGTTCGGATAACGCTTTATTGTCGGTACCGCCGCTCATCATGTACGGAACAGCAATCGCATCAGGATCCTCGGCAATCAGCGCTTGAACCATTGCTTCAACTAAATCGCCACTGAAGTCGGCCTCTAGCGATATGTCATGAGTAAGAGTTTCGATCTCGATATCAGGCCCAACAATCTCGCGGATTGTTTGGTTGAACTCATCTTCATAGCCTGGCAAGAAACGCCCATCGACTACGGCGGACGCGGATTGCGGAATCACATTGGCTTTATAACCCGAGTTCAACATTGTCGGATTAGCAGTGTTTTGTAAGGTGGCACCAAACATCTTTGCAGCTGGACCTAACTCAACCAGCAGCGGCCGAAAATCAGTTTCGTCATATTTGCTGCCGGTCACTTTTGCGATGCTGGAAAAGAGTGACTTAATAGTGTTTGTATAACGTTGCGGCCAAGTGTGATTACCAATTTTTTGAACCGCCTCGCTTAGCGCAGTGACTGCATTATTTTTGTTGATCATGGAGCCATGACCAGCGGTTCCCTTGGCAGTTAATTTGATCCAATGAATTCCCTTTTGTGCTGTCTCAATAAAATAAAGACGCTTGCCATTTTTCACGGTGATGGAAAAGCCACCAACCTCAGAGACAGCTTCAGTGCAGCCAGCAAAAACTTCTGGGTGATTCGCAGTCATGTAACGAGAACCGAATTCACTACCGGCTTCTTCGTCTCCGAAGAAAGCTAGGACGATGTCGCGCGGTGGCACGTACCCTTCACGTTTCCACTTGCGAACAATTGCCAGAATCATGGCGTCAACATTCTTCATATCAACTGCGCCGCGACCCCAAATAAAACCATCTTTAATCTCGCCACTAAATGGATCTACCGACCAATCTTTTGCGTCAGCTGGTACTACATCGATATGTCCATGCAGCACTAATCCAGGTCTACTGGAATCGCTGCCTTGAATTTTTGCAATTACATTTGCCCGATTTGGCGCCGACTCATAAACAGTCGCAGCGATACCAACTTCAGCAAGTGACTCAACAACATAGGCGGCAACAGCTCGCTCATCGCCTTTACCCTCGCCATAGTTCACACTCGGAATGCGAATCAATTCTTGGCAAATGCGAATAGTCTCTTCTTCAAGGGCAAGGCGCTCAGGTGTTGAATTCATAGGACTACTCTCCCAGTTCTGGACCAAAAATGTGAAGTTCCAAAATTGCCAGCGACCTTTTGCTGTGATGTGACCTCAGTTGCTATCCTTACGCTTCGTTGAAAATCACTCGTCCGGGTGGCGGAATTGGCAGACGCGCTAGCTTGAGGTGTTAGTGCCCGCAAGGGCTTAGGGGTTCAAGTCCCCTTCCGGACACGCATTTTGGTTACCGAGTTCAGCTGAGAAAGGTAGAGCGCATGGAGATTGCCGATGCGCTTGCTCTGATTCGTCCAGTCCCCGACTTTCCGATACCGGGAATACTTTTCCAAGATATTGCGCCGCTAATTGCCAATCCCAAAGCCTTCGAGGTAGTCACCAAGGAATTCGCGCAAACCAAATCTCCATTCAATTTAGTAGCCGGTGTTGAATCCCGCGGTTTTATTTTAGCTAGCGCCATCGCCATCGATAGTGGTGTTGGTTTTGTGCCGATCCGTAAAGCGGGAAAATTGCCGGGCGCAGTCATCAAACGCGAATATGGTTTGGAATACGGTAGCGACAGTCTGGAAATGCAGGTTGACGCTCTCGCCCACGTAAAAGATCCCAGAGTGTTACTAATTGATGATGTGCTTGCAACTGGCGGAACGCTAATTGCTGCTCTTGAATTGATTTCAGATTTAGCGGGTCAGATTTGCGAAGTTGTCGTTCTACTAGAGATCAGTGCCCTTGGCGGACGAGAGCGGATCTTGGCAGCCTTCCCTGAGTTAAAGATTCGCGCGCTGGTGCAGATTTGAAAGCTACAACCAGCAAGATTCTGGAGATCCAAGGCTTACGTGCTCTGGCGGCCACTCTAGTTCTGATATTTCATGCGAAATTTATTTCTGGTGGGTTTATCGGCGTAGATATTTTCTATGTTATTTCGGGCTTCTTGATTACTGGTCTGCTTCTCAAGGAATTAAATGCAACGGGTCGGATATCGCTTAAAGCTTTCTATCTACGTCGCAGTAAGCGTTTATTACCGGCTTCGTTCTTAGTCCTATTTGTTACAGCACTCTTCGCTTGGTTGGTATTGCCGCCAATCTCGCGTGGATCCATTGGTCGCGACTTAATTGCAACGACTCTATATATTTCAAATTATTTGTTTGCTTGGTGGGAGAACGATTATCAAAATCTTAATGCGACACCTTCACCATTTATTCACTATTGGTCGCTGGCTGTTGAAGAGCAGTTCTACATCTTTTGGCCATTATTTATAATCGGACTCGCTAAACTGAAAAGTGCTCGTAAATTCCTGATCGGATTTTCGCTCGTAACTGTCATTACTTTTGCACTCGGAGTTTGGCTAACAATTGTTACGCCGATCTGGGCTTTCTACTCATTACCGACTCGTGCCTGGGAGTTAAGCGTCGGCGCACTAATTGCACTGTTGCCCGCATTAAGAAGGCAGAGCCGATTACTAGCAATCCTAGGGGTAATTGCGTTAGGAGTTTCAGCCCTTTGGTTTAACGAGAGCACCGCTTTTCCAGGAACATACGCATTGTTACCGGTACTAGGAACTGCCGCACTTCTATCGAGTATTGGTGCCTGGCCTAATCCGTTGAAGTGGCTAGCAACTAATCGTGTTTCGGTTTGGCTCGGAAAGATTTCTTATCCGCTCTATCTGTGGCATTGGCCAGTTCTAGTTTTGCCTATCGCGCTATTCACGCGCGATCTGAATCTCTGGGAACGAATCACCGCCTTATTGGTCACGGTAGTTCTGGCTGACTTAACTACCAGGTTTGTTGAAGAACCATTGCGAGTGAAGAATTTTGCACCAAGACGGATAGTTATAAGCACGGTAGTAGCGATGGCTGCTGCTTTGTTAATTGGTTTTGGTATCGCAAAGACAACAACTTCTTCGATTTTGGTAGATGGAAAGCAAGTTACATTGGCGAGTATCGAATCTCGCCCAACACCTTATGACGATGGTTGCCATCTAAATTATAATCAATCAGTTTCGCCACTTTGCGAGTTTGGAAAACTAGATAGCAATAGGACGGTAGTTCTTTATGGCGATTCACATGCAGCACAATGGTTTCCAGCGCTCCAGAAGTTGGCGGTTGAAAAGGGATTTAAGTTAATTACTTTAACTAAATCAGCTTGCCCCTCAATTGATGTGGTGCGCAAAAATGAAGGTGCATTTAAAATGAGTAACTGCACTGCCTGGCGCGAGAGTGCGATTGAGCGAATCGCAGCTGCGAAGCCAGATCTGATTGTTCTTGCTTCCTTTGAACATTTTGCTCCGCCAAGTGATCCTCGTAACGTGAAGCAATGGTGGGCTGAAGGTTCCGAAAGCACATATAAAACCCTGCAACCGCTTACTCCGAAAATTGTTTATTTATTGGATACTCCCCTACCAAATCGTGATATCCCAAGTTGTTTAGCATCTACCAGTGCTGATAAGTGCTTGGCGGGTTCAAGAATCGGATTACCTCAAGTCGCTAAGTTTGAAATTATTGATCCGGCAGAGTGGCTCTGTGAAGAGCAGTGCAAAGCTATTGTCCGTGGAAATGTGGCTTATCGCGATGCATCGCACATTAGCGTGGCTACTTCGCTCGAGTTATCAGATTCACTATGGCAGGCGTTAGTTCTTAAAGGTTTTACGCTCTGATGTGGCAGGATTACCGACATGGCTGAACTGACCTATTACTGCGGAACGATGGATAGCGGTAAATCCACTCTCGCATTACAGACAGCTCATAACCATCAGAGCCGCGGCCGTACTGGTTTAATTTTCACTAACCAAGATCGCGCTGGCGTCGGAGTTATTTCATCACGCCTCGGACTGCAAAGTGCCGCGATCGAAGTTGGCCCCGAGCTAGATATCCATCGCTTTGTGGTTGATCAGTTATCAATTGGATCTCGAGTTGATTACATTATTTGCGACGAAGCCCAATTCTACGAACCAATTCAGATTGATCAGTTGGCTCGCATAGTCGATGGTCTAGGAATCGATGTATATGCCTTTGGAATTCTGGCAGACTTTCGTACCAAACTTTTTCCTGGTTCAGCTCGATTAGTTGAGTTGGCGGACCGAGTAAATACTCTTCAAGTTGAAGCTCTTTGTTGGTGTGGCCAACGTGCTACACACAATGCGCGAACCATTAATGGCATCATGGTTACCGAAGGCGAACAAGTAGTTGTTGGCGATACTAATAAGGCCGATGAAGTTGCTTATGAAGTTTTATGTCGTCGTCATCACATGCGTCAGTTGACTGCCCGAGTTTCTAGAGCAGGACATACTTCAAGTGATCCACTACCCTTCAATTCATGAACGTACGTGGATTAGCAGCCTTAAGTAAGAACGCCCCTTTAACTCCCTACTCCTTTACGCGTAGAGAGTTATTACCCAACGATGTTGCGATTGAAATTAAATACGCCGGCATCTGTCACTCTGACATTCATCAAGTCAAAGAGGAATGGGGCGGCGCTCGCTTTCCAATGGTGCCGGGTCATGAGATCGCAGGCGTGGTTAGCGCGATTGGCAGTGCGGTAAGTAAATTCGCAGTCGGGGATTTAATTGGCGTAGGCGTATTTATTGACTCGTGTCGTGACTGCCCAAGCTGTAATAAAGGTCTTGAACAATATTGCGAAAATGGCATGACGCCGACTTACAACGGTTTAGAACGCGACGGCGTTACCCCGACCATGGGTGGCTATAGCGACGGGTATGTAATCCATGAAAATTATGCGGTGAAGATTCCGGCCTCGTTAGATCTTGCAGCTGTCGCTCCGTTGTTATGCGCTGGCATCACTTTGTACTCACCGCTTAAGCATTGGAAAGCTGGGCCCGGCAAGAAAGTCGCGGTCATGGGTCTAGGCGGACTTGGGCACATGGGAGTGAAGTTCGCTCACGCATTAGGTGCTGAAGTAACAGTCTTGTCGCACTCCCCTAATAAAGAAGCTGATGCTCGTAATCTTGGCGCAGATCATTTTGTAGTGACTAGCGATCCAGCACAATTGAAGTCAGTTAGACGCAAGTTCGATTTAATTCTAAATACCGTCAGCGCTGAACACAATATAAATGATTACTTGTCGCTGCTAACCACCGATGGAACGCTAGTTGTGATTGGACTTCCTGGAGTCCCATTTGCAGTCAACGCTGACTCGCTTCTCTCAGGCCGACGTTCCATGGCTGGTTCAATGATCGGTGGCATTTCCGAAATTCAAGAGATGCTCGATTTTTGTGGTGAGAAGAATATTGTCAGCGAGATTGAGTTAATAAGCGCTGATTATGTGAATACTGCCTACGAACGAACCGTAAAGAGCGATGTGCGTTTTCGTTTCGTAATTGATATCGCAACGCTTTAAACGAATTGATGCACCACTAGTGCAAATATTGGCGCAATCGCCAAAGCCGGCAATAAATTAGCCACTGCAACTTCCTTTATCTTCAACAAACGCAACGCAATGCAAAGCAACATCAGACCACCAACAATGGTCATAGCGGCAATCTGGTAGCCACTTAAAATTGAACCTAAGCCCAGTCCAACTAAAGTCCAAGCGCCTTGATAAATACCCACCGGAATTGCAGAGGCCGCGACTCCCCAACCGAGTGAAGTGGCGAAAGCCAGGGCGGCAAAGAAGTCGAGCGTAGATTTTAAGATCAATTGATCAATGCCGGTGCCCATGCCATCACTTATGGAACCAAGGATTGCAAGTGGCCCGATTGCAAAGAGCAAGGATGCGCTAACAAAACCTTCAATGAAGGGGCTTTCCTCAGAAGCTCGGAAACGCTTTCGCAGATTTTCACCCAAAACTTCGAGCTTCTCTTCGAGGTGCAATGCGCTACCAATCAAGGCTCCTATTAAGAGTGAACCCAAAACACAGAGCAGCGTCCAACCTTTAGGTAGTGCTGAAATGTATTCAGCGGACCAAAGCGGAATCAACGCACTAGCGGCAGCCAAAAGCGTGACTAGACCCAGAATGTCGGTGACTAAATCGCGCAGCTTTTCGCTAACTCGAGAACCAATTAGTACGCCAAAGGCTGCGCCGCCAATAATGGTTACTACGTTGATTAAAGTGCCAAGGCCCGGGAATTCCATTAGGGCGCAATGCTATCTCGCGACGTTGCGAAGTGGGCTATCCTCGGCAAATGTCATTGACCTCGCGATTTATGGAATTTTTGCGGCCTCACAAGACGATTCCAATCACACCTTGGCGAGCAGCAGGTCGCTGGGACTTATCGGTTTCGCGAGTAGCGATTCTATTTTTCGGCCTCTTCATATTTGGAATTGGTGAATCGCTATTGATCCAATCCAACTTGGGTAACGCGCCCTGGTCAGTGTTGGCACAAGGGCTCGCAAAAACATTCGATTCGGAAATCGGTTTACTCACTTTTATTATTAGTGCCATCGTGCTACTTCTTTGGATTCCGCTTAAGGAAAAACCAGGGTTCGGAACTATCGCAAACATTGTGATAATTGCAGCAGCTATCCAATTGGGAATCGATTTTATTCCGCCGGCAGAAAATACAATCTTTGGCCTGATTTACGTTTTTGCCGGCATTGCACTGGTGGGCGCTGGTTCAAGTCTTTACATAACTTGTGGCCTTGGGCCGGGACCGCGAGATGGTCTGATGACAGCTCTTCACCACAAAACTGGCATCAGAGTCGGTCGAGTGCGATTGGCTATCGAAGGAACGGTTTTGATCCTCGGAGCTCTGCTGGGCGGCACGCTAGGCGTGGGAACCGCCCTATTTGCCCTATTAATCGGGCAATCGATCGCAATTTTCTTAGGGATCGTGGCTCGGCTTACCTCAAATACTTCTCAGTAAGCCCTAGGTTTACTCATAAGTTCCCTACGTTAGCTGAACGTTCTTTCGGCTCGGAGTCGCAAACACCTCCGTTAACAAAATCAGAAAGGCACCTCTCTTGACTAAATTCCTAGATAGTTATTTCAAGATCTCGCAGCGGGGATCTTCAATTTCTACTGAAATCCGCGGCGGTCTCGTCACCTTCTTCACGATGGCTTACATCGTGGCACTTAACCCAATCATTCTGGCTTATTCACCGGACGCAAATGGTCAGTTCCTATTCGGTGGCGCAGCACCTGCACCAGCAATGGTTGCTGCAACTACAGCTTTGATAGCTGGCTTGCTAACAATTCTGATGGGCTCAGTTGCTAATTATCCATTAGCACTTGCAACCGGTCTTGGCCTAAATACTTTCGTTGCTGTCGGAATCGCCTCCCAAATGACTTGGGCTGCGGCAATGGGCCTAGTTGTTCTTGAAGGTCTAATCATCTTGGTGCTAGTTCTTACTGGCTTCCGTGTTGCGGTATTTAAGGCAGTTCCACCGCAGATCAAGATCGCGATCTCAGTTGGTATCGGTCTATTCATCGCTCTAATCGGTTTAGTTGATGCTGGCTTTGTTCGTAAAACACAGAGCGGTCCAGTCCCAGTTGGTCTAGGTGTAAATGGAAACCTAGTTGGTTGGCCAACTGTAGTTTTCGTATTCGGACTTATTCTGATGATCGGTCTCATGGTTCGTAAAGTAAAGGGCGCAATTCTAATCGGCATCGTTGGTGCCACGGTTGCAGCTGTTGTTATCCAGAAGATGTACAAGATCGCTCCTGGTTTCACAGCTGGCAATCCGCCAACAATCGTTGATGGTGGTTGGGGTTTAAATATTCCTAACGTTCCAACTGAATTTGTGGCGACACCTAAGTTCGACTTCACTGGACAATTCGATCTATTCGGAGCTTTCCAGCTTGATAACGTGACTTTGATTGCAGCAATTTTGCTGCTCTTCACATTGCTACTTTCAGATTTCTTCGACACTGTCGGAACTGTTACTGCAATTGGTCACGAAGCTGGTCTTGCCGATAAAGATGGCAATGTAGATAACATTCAAAAGATCCTTCTAGTTGACTCTGTAGCAGCTGCTGCAGGCGGCGCCGCAGGTATCTCTTCGAATACGAGTTACATTGAATCAGCCTCAGGTGTTGGTGAAGGTGCACGTACTGGTCTAGCTTCAATCGTTACCGGTGTCTGCTTCTTGCTTACTACTTTCTTAGCGCCATTAGTTGCAATTATTCCTTACGAGGCTGCAACTCCGGCTCTGATCATTGTTGGTTTCCTGATGATGACTCAGATTAAGAATATTGACTGGGATGATCTAGGAATCGCACTTCCTGCATTCCTAACAATCATCTTGATGCCATTTACTTACAATATTTCAGTGGGTATTGGCGCTGGATTCATCACTCACGTCTTGATCCGAGTATTCCAAGGCCGCGGCAAAGAGATTCATCCTTTGTTGTACTTGGTATCTGGTCTATTCATGATCTATTTCTTATCATCTCCAATTAATAACTGGACTGCATAAGTTCAGTAACACCTTAATAGGAGCGGGCCACGAGAAATCGTGGCCCGTTTCCTTTTACGGCAAACGCCAATTTATTGGAACTTGCCCTGAAGAAATCAACATTTGATTACATTTAGTAAAGGGCTTACTGCCAAAGAACCCTCGATATGCCGAAAGCGGGCTGGGGTGAACAGATTCGAATTTGTGAGTATCTGGAAACTCCGAGCCCATCTTCTGCGCGTGACTTCCCCAAAGAATTGCCACAGCTCCATGACTAGCCAGAACATCTAGAGCAGCCGTAGTAATTCGTTGCCAACCAATCTTTAAATGCTCTGTTTTATCAGCAAGATTTAGAGTTAATGAACTATTCATTAGCGCAACCCCATTGTCAGCCCAGTTCGATAAGTCTCCATTTGCTGGAAAGCTAAACCCAGTATCCGAGACATATTCAGTGAAAATATTTTTTAGTGATGGCGGAAGTTTGGTCACTTGCGGACTAACGCTAAATGCTAGACCTGTGGCATACCCAGGCGTTGGATATGGATCTTGACCCACAATCACTGCGCGATAATGGTTAATCGGATAAGTAAAGACACGCAGCACACTTTCATAAGCGGGTGCGATTCGCTGTGCGGTAATTACTTCCTGAATCTTGGCTAGTTCTGAATTGTGCTCAGCGAATAATGGCTGCCAACTCTTATCGATTTGCGCGAGCAAAGAACCGAGCGCCTTCTTTGGTAACAGTAAGCGGATAATTAAAGACGTCAGATACGTTGGGCGTGGTCAAGACTTCATCGATCTCACCAGAAAAAGCGATTTGGCCGTTTTTGATAAGCAGCGCATGCGTGGTGCCGACCGGGATTTCCTCAAGATGGTGAGTAACGATAATTGAAGCAGGTGAAGATGGGTCACTGGCGAAAGTTGCGAATCTAGCTAAGAGATCTTCGCGGCCGGGCAGATCTAATCCAGAAGTTGGTTCATCCAACAAAATTAATTCAGGATCGACCATCAAAGCTCGCGCAATGGTTACTCGTTTGCGTTCACCTTCACTTAAAGTTCCGTATGCGCGATCACCCAGCGGACGCACGCCAAAAGTTGTCAGAAGTGCAATAGCTCGAGACTCATCCCAAAGGTCGTAACTTTCATTCCAACGACCGCTAATTGCATAGGCCGCCGTGAGAACAACATCTCGCACGAGTTCATCATCTGGAATACCAGTTGTGCTGTTCGCCGAAACTAAACCAATTCGAGTTCGCAATTCAAAGAGATCAACTTTGCCCATTGCTTTATCGAGGATTTGCGCAGATCCCGAAGATGGAAAAATGCGAGTTGCGATCAATTGCAAGAGGGTTGATTTACCGGCGCCATTAGGGCCCAAAATTACCCATCGCTGCCCAGTTCGTAAGGTCAGCGAAAGTGGCCCCAAGATAGTTGAGGCCCCACGACGAACAGTGACTTCATCGAGAGTTAGAACGGTATCGCTTGCCATAGAGCGAAAAGATAGCGTGAATTCAAGGTAATCTGCGCATATGAGCAGCGATGCGCAACACACTGGCCTAATCCTTCTAACCGGCACCGATGCCCCTGGCATCACGCAAGCGTTATTTGCCACCCTGGAGCCTTTTGCAATCACCGTGTTGGATATCGAACAGGTTGTCATCAGCGATCGCTTGATTCTCACAGTTTTGATTGGCCTTAGCCCGGCACATAGCAGCGCGATCGAAGCCGATTTAGAGGAATGCGCAAGCAAATTGGGTGTCGATATCGCTACGCTATTTTCAGATTCTGCAACCAGTTCGATTCAGGCCAAGCAAGGTCTTCTACATGTTGTTGCGTTATCGCAAAAGTTGCAACCAAGTGCCATTGCCCAGATAGCGACTGCAATTTCTGCCCAAGGTGGAAATATTGAACGCATTTTTCGCACTGCGTCGTACCCAGTTACAGCTGTTGAGTTTCAGGTATCTGCAGCAAGCGTTGATCAATTGCGCACATCTTTAGCGCTGGTAGCGCGCGAAGTTGGAATTGATATTGCGGTCTCCCCTGGCGGTCTGGCCAGATTAGCTAAGAAGTTAGTCGTGATGGATGTTGATTCAACTTTGATTCAACAGGAGGTCATCGAATTACTTGCCGCCAAAGTTGGTGCTGAAAAGGAAGTCATCGAGATAACAAATGCAGCGATGGCTGGTGAGTTAGATTTTGAGGCATCTTTGCGCGCTCGGGTTGCCCTATTGGCGGGCGCATCTGAAGAAATTTTGGCCGAAGTGCGTAGCGAAATTAAGTTAACTCCTGGCGCTCGAACACTGGTTAAGACGCTTCAGAAGTTAGGTCACGAAGTAGCAGTTGTTTCAGGTGGTTTTACTACCGTGATCGAACCGATTCTGGCTGAGTTAGGAATTACTAATTACCGTGCCAATAACCTTGAGATTGTTGGTGGAAAGTTAACTGG
The DNA here is from genome assembly GCA_964624105.1 of uncultured Candidatus Planktophila sp. GTDB lineage: Bacteria > Actinomycetota > Actinomycetes > Nanopelagicales > Nanopelagicaceae > Planktophila. Next base: position 35,750 of record CAZUWN010000001.1, read on the forward strand.
CCAAGTTTTGGCACCGATTATTGATCGAGCGGCCAAAGCCCAAGCGCTACGTGATTTTGCAGCTAAGACTGGCGTAACCCTTGAACAAACAATTGCCATCGGTGATGGTGCCAACGACTTAGACATGATTGCAGCTGCCGGTCTTGGAATTGCATTTAATGCAAAACCTGCAGTGCGGGCAGCAGCCGATAGTTCCCTAACTGCGCCTTATCTGGATTCAGTTCTTTACTTGCTTGGTATTACGCGCGAAGATGTGGAAGCGGCAAATATTTAAGTTATAAGCGACAAGCGTGGATGTCAGTTACCAAGATGCCGCGAGCACCGATCGTCCAAAGATCATCCATCACGGCGTTTGTGTCTTGACGTGGCACCATGGCACGAACCGCAACCCAGTCGGCTTTTTGTAGTGGCGAAATAGTTGGCGACTCTAATCCTGGTGTTAGTTCGCAGGCACGATCAAGAGCGCTCTTTGGAATGTCGTAATCAAGCAATACATATTGACGAGCAGTAACAACACCTTGCAAGCGGCGCATAAGAATTTCTAGGCCATCAGCTTGGCTGGCATTCTTAATCAATACCGCTTCACTGTTAAGAATTGGTTCGCCGAAAATCTTCAGCCCTGCTTGTCGCAAGGTATTTCCGGTACTGACTACATCGGCAATCACATCTGCAACCCCGAGCCGCACACTGCTTTCGACTGCGCCGTCTAAGCGAACAACCTCAGCCGAAATCTTCAACTCTTTCAAGTGATTTGCGACCAAACCAGGATAAGCAGTGGCGATACGCTTTCCAGCCAGATCACTTATCTTCCAATCCCGATCGGCGCTGCCAGCGAAACGAAATGTTGAACCACCGAAACCCAGACTTAAGATTTCTTTCGCAGGTGCACCTGAGTCAATCAGTAAATCGCGACCGGTGATGCCAGCTTCTAGTTCGCCAGATCCAACATAGATCGCAATATCGCGTGGTCGCAAGTAATAAAACTCGACACCATTTTCCGGATCCAATAGAACTAGATCACGAGCATCAACCCGTTGGCGATAGCCCGCCTCTTTTAAAATGGCTATTGATGAGTCAGCCAGAGAACCCTTGTTCGGAACAGCAATGCGAATCATGATTTACTCCTACAAGTAGCGATAAACATCGGCGAGTGAAATTTTGCGAGCTAACATCAGAACTTGCAAGTGATACAGCAGCTGACTGATCTCTTCGGCTAGCGCCTCATCGCCCTCATGTTCAGCAGCTAGCCAAACTTCACCAGCTTCTTCTAGAACTTTCTTGCCAATTGAATGAACTCCAGCGCTAACCGCAGTTACGGTGGCCGAGTCAGGTGACTGGGATGCGACTTTCTCAGCTAGCTCAGCGAAGAGCGATTCAAATGACTTCATGGGATCAGTTTACTTCAGGTGCGTTGATCGCGAGCCACTATTAATAGCGTGACTAATTCTTTGCTGTTTGGGCCTTTTCGCGCAGAATAGTGACCATTTGCGCTGGGTCTGCGCTGTTAAATACCGCGCTGCCAGCTACGAAAGTATCGGCGCCAGCACCAGCTGCAGACTCGATCGTTTCGAGCGAGATGCCGCCATCAACTTGCAGCCAAATTGCTTTAGTTCCTATTTCTTTGCGCGCTTGCGCAATCTTCGGCAGCTGATCAGTCATAAATTTCTGTCCGCCGAAACCTGGTTCAACCGTCATGATCAGTAACATGTCGAGGTCATCTAGAAACTCTAGGTATGGATCAAGTGGAGTCTTGGGCTTAAGTGCCAACGATGCACGGGCGCCATTGCTACGAATTGCCTTTAAGGTGCCTCGAATATCAGTTGTGGCTTCAGCATGAATTGTCACGCTAGCACATCCCACTTCAGCATACTTTGGGGCGATCTGATCGA
>CAZUWN010000001.1:37738-40701 GCA_964624105.1 uncultured Candidatus Planktophila sp.
TGAATTGTCACGCTAGCACATCCCACTTCAGCATACTTTGGGGCGATCTGATCGACAGCTGCAACCATTAGGTGCGCATCGACCGGCAACTTACTAATCGAAATGATTTCGGATGCGTGCGCGAAATCAAAGGTGAAGTTCGGAACAAAAATATCATCCATGACATCAAGATGTACCAGATCTGAGGTTAATGAAATTCGCTCAATCTCGGCACCCAAGTTAGCGAAATCTGCATTAAGAATGCTGGGCGTGATTCGGATCTGATGAGCCATGACTAAAGCCTAACTGGACTTCTGAAAGATAGTCATGAACATGGCATCCGTGTTATGTATCTGCGGCCAGAGCAAGAGCGAACCGTCATCGTTCGCACTTACCAATCCAACCGGGAAAAAAGGCCGCAGATCTACTTTTTGAAGTTCTGGATGTTTTTTAAGAATCGCCGAAACTTGAAATTTTGTTTCGGCTAAATGTGGTGAACAGGTGACGTAGGCAAAATAACCATTGGCGTTTAACACCGAAATTGCTGCATCAGATAACTCGATTTGCAGATCAGTAAGAGTGCGCAGATCGGCAAGAGTACGACGCCAACGAACTTCCGGACGTCGTCTTAGCGCGCCTAAGCCAGTACACGGTACATCTGCCAGGATGGCATCAAAGGTGCGACCTGTTTTCTCGATTTCGCGGCCATCACCGACAATTACTTGACCAAACTCAACAACTTGCGAAACCAAATTTGCTCGTGGCTGAGATATTTCATTCGCCGTGAATGTGTGATCACCAAGAGCTGCGATGCTTGAAATCAGTGCGGCTTTCCCGCCAGGTCCAGCACAGAGATCCAACCAGTTATGAGCGTTCTTGCTAACGGCTGCAAAAATTTCAGCTACTAATTGTGAACCTTCATCTTGAACACCAGCACGGCGATCTCTAATTGCAGGTATCGCGCCAGGCGAACCAGAGAGTCGCACACCATAAGGAGAATATTGCGTTGGCACTCCCCCGAGTTCAACTAATTCAGATTGGGTAGATCGACCTGGCCAAGACACTAACGTTGGCTGCGCCGGAATGTTATTTGCGATGAGCGCTGCCGTGACATCTACTTCGCTCTTAAGTAAATCAAAATAGGCCGAAACGATCCATTGTGGATGTGAATATTGAATCGAAAGTCGTTCGATTGGGTCTTTGATTTCAGAAAGTGGAGCCAACCACTCTTCAAGTGATTTCTTCAAAACAGCGCGAAGTAAAGCGTTTAAGAAGGAACCTTGCGCTTCGCCTAATCGTTTACGTGCAATATCTACTGAAGCTGAAACTGCAGCGTGATCAGGAACGCGCATCTCGTGAATCTGTTGTAGCGCCATACGTCCAACATCTATGACACCTGGATCTACTTGATCCCAGGGCCGATTAGAAACTTGCGCCAATATCCAATCATGACGACCTTGCATTCGCAGAGTTCCATATAGCAGTTCAGTGGCAAAAGCTTTATCGCGATCGTCGAACTTGCTCGCAGTTAGCGCTTGCGGCAAGAGAAGATTCGAGTAGCCATCGCTGCGATTAACTTCAGTTAGTAAGTCGAAAACTAGCAGCCGCACGGCATCAGGATTAGCGCGCTTATAGGTGCGCGGAACCGGCTTATTCAATGGCTTCTCCGGCAGCAAAACGAGCACCATTTGCCCATGCAGCAGCTGACATTGGTTTCTTACCAGCGGGCGTAACTTCAAGAAGTTCGACTGCGCTAGTAGAAGTTCCAACTAGCACCGAGCCGCTAAGTAGCGAGATTGCACCGACCGGAAGTGACTGCTCACTCACATGCGCCTTGGTTATTCGTAAAACTTCGCCCCGGAATTTAGCGGTCGCGCCAGGGTTAGGTGCGAAGCCCAAAATCTTATTCACAATGTTTTCTGCGTTTTCAGACCAATCTATTTGGGCCTCTGACTTTGTCAGTTTCGCTGCGCTAGTAGCAATTGAGTGATCTTGCGGAACAGGTTTAATTCCGTTTTCTATTGCGTGAAGTGTCTCACCGATAGCACTTGGTCCTAACTGCGCTAACTCATTGAGCAGATCGCCAGCGGTAGTGTTTGGATTTATGGAATGTTTTGTTTGCAAATAGATCGGACCAGTATCCATGCCGGCATCCAATTGGAAAACCGTGATACCCGTTTCAGTAAGACCTTCGATAATCGCGCGTTGAGCAGGTGCTGCGCCTCGCAATTTCGGCAATAACGAAAAATGAAGATTTATGAAACCGTGCTTAGGTTGAACCAGAATATATTCAGGCAGCAAAACACCGTAACCAATCGTGATTACCAAATCAAAATTCTGCAACCGATCATCAAAATCAGCAGCCTTATTTGGACAGTAGAGTTCAATACCGTTGGCAGTGGCCCAAGTCGAAACGGCTGTCGGTGTTAGTTCGCGACCTCTTCCGACCGGGCTATCGGGGCGCGAAATGATCAGCGCAAGTTCATGTTCGGATGCTAGGAGATATTCCAGAGTCGGAATTGCTACCTCAGGCGATGCGGCAACCGCAATCTTCACTAGTTTCCTAAACCATTAGTGAAATGTGGAGATACCTTAATTACTGGTGAAGTACCGTTGGCGATCGCAGAACCAAACCATTCTGATTCGCGAATCTCTTTCATTGCCAGCTTACGATCAGCTGTTGTTAATCGGTCAATAAACACGATGCCATCTAAATGATCAGTCTCGTGCTGTATGGCTCGTGCTAGCAGTTCGCTACCTTCGACTCTGATTGGATCGCCATGCATATTAAAACCCTTGGCAACTACGCGCATGGCACGAGGTGTCGGGTAACGTAAATCAGGAAAACTCAAACAACCTTCTTCGCCATCCTGAAGTTCATCACTTAGGTCAAGAGTCGGATTAATCAGATGCCCAAGTTCGTCATCAACATCCCAGACGAAGACGCGTAGTGAAACTCCGATTTGAGGCGCAGCTAAACCAGC
>CAZUWN010000001.1:40801-62895 GCA_964624105.1 uncultured Candidatus Planktophila sp.
TCTCCGAAAAGACGGATTGGTTGAATCGACATGGGTGCAATCCTATCAAGTGCGCAGCCCTAATCGAGTGAGTATGGATTTACCCGATATGCCAGTAGCGGCTTCTTTGAGATGGCTCGACGTTTATTGATCTCGCGTAGCAAGGAAACTAGTTCGATCTGCTCTGTTGTATCAACCAACAGTGTGAGCTTCGCCCCTTCGCCAGCTGTTGGACCATAAACTCTTAACGATTTGGGAGCTCTACTTTCTTCTCTGGCACTTTCTAACGCACTCTTAAGTCTTACGAGTTCGGCCGAATCTGCCAAAACTAGAACAGCACCGGATATCGGCGGAAGGTGCAGTGAGATGCGTTGCTCAATCTCTCGTTTCGAAATTGTGGCTGGATTCCAGGTTGTTAGCGCACTTGTAATAGGTGATCCGTCATCACTTACTAACGCGATTACTCCCGAATCACTAATCAAGGCACCTGCGGCAAAGAAGTTCGAGTAGGCACGTTCGACGCCATTTGAAGCACTAGAACTTAAGAACCGATCCACTTGCAACATGATTACCGCTGCATAACCACTCTCGGCTATTGGTTCCACACCAGGGGTTGAAATTACTAAGGCCGGATCACTACTAACAGAATCCCGCGGATCACTAGCCGTTGATTGAATCACTACTTGATTGGGAAAGGATCTGCCAATCTCTTCAGCAAAGCGTTCGATGCCACGGCTGGTTAGGAAAACTCTGGCCTCGCCGCACCAACCACATTTCCAATTTTGATATCTCTTGTTACACAGCACACAAGTCGGTTCGCTCTTGGCACTACTTTTACTTAACTTGCCACCACATTCACAGATCGCAATATTGCGACATTTAGCGCAACTAATCGCAGTCGCATAACCCTTTGCTGGAACTAAGAATAGAACTGGACCAGTCGCAATGGCATTTCGCACTTGTTGATAAATCTTGCTTGGAATCAATTCACCGTTACTACTTGCTTGCGCAACAACTGAAAGTTTCTCACGAGTTGCCTGATAACTAATCTCTTTCTTATCTATATCAATCGCCACATCCAGGCTAGGAACATAACCAGTGAAGTGCAGCTCTAAATTGGAAAGTTTTGAGCGTATCCATGCGACTTCACGGGTATTCCAATATGGTGATCGTCGCTCGTAGTAATGCTCGCTATTCTCTTGATGTAGGTAAATCTCGGACAGCCCTGGAATAGGTGCAAAAATGGCGCCGCGCATACCGATTACCACGTTGGCAGCACCAAGTGAGGCAGAAAGGAAATTGCGGTAACGATCGGCCCGAGGCAAATTCGAATCAAGCGACGTGAAATCACTATCCTGCTCAGCCAGGGATGCAGCTAAACGAAGTAAATCTCGAGCGGTCGGGACAATAATCAACTTCACGCCGCTAGATTTGCGAGATAAAACCAATGAACAGAGGGCGGAAATCGGATCTAACTTCGGTGGCAATAAGTGAAATGTTGCGACAGCTTCTGATTTTGGACTCGATGGCCTCGCCCCGAGTGATAGGCCTTTCTCGGCACTTGCAACCCGAGGTGGAATCGCGCTTCGAATTACATCATAAGGCGAGCCACCCCAAAAACTCGCCGTCAATGAAATTAATTCAATCGTCTCGGCACTTGCAACGGGATACTCCCCCAGTAATTTATAAATCGATTTCAGCTCTCGGGAATCTGATGTCAAAGCCGTGCGATCAATCACAATTCCTTCAAGATGTTTATCTTTAAAGGGCACTTGCACGCGAGAACCGATACTGATTTGAGAACTAAGTTTTTCCGGAATTAGATAAGAAAATGGATCCGTTAAAGTTGGGATTGCAGTATCTACCCAGACTGATGCGACAGGTAAATCGTTAGCTGCTGGCCCAGCCGGCTGCGCGGCGCGTTGCATCTTTAGTTTTAACGGTCGCAGCATGAACTCAAGTCTATGAGATGAATGTTGTACTGGGGCCGTTACTTGATTGCGGCTTGGAGAGCAGCAGCTCGGTCAGTCTTTTCCCAAGTGAATTCGGCTAGTTCGCGACCAAAGTGTCCATAGGCGCTGGTTAGTGAATAAATAGGGCGCAATAGATCGAGATCGCGAATGATCGCAGCCGGACGTAGATCAAAAACCGAGAGAACTGCATCTTGAATTCTAGAAACAGGCACCTTCTCAGTTCCAAAAGTTTCAATGAAGAGACCCACTGGTTGTGCTTTGCCAATGGCATAAGCAACTTGGACTTCACATCTGGCGGCTAGACCGGCTGCCACAATATTCTTTGCTACCCAACGCATCGCATAGGCTGCGGAACGGTCAACTTTTGAGGGATCTTTTCCACTAAACGCGCCGCCGCCATGACGAGCCATGCCGCCATAAGTGTCAACAATAATCTTGCGCCCAGTTAGCCCGGCATCTCCCATAGGCCCACCGATTACGAAGCGGCCAGTTGGATTAATCAAAGTGCGCAGATCGGCCTTAGGTAATTCAACATCGGCAAGAACTGGATTGATTACTAGCTCAATGATTTCTGGTGTCAACTTCTTAGCTACATCAACATCAGCGCTATGTTGAGATGAGATAACAATCGTATTTAGCGCCATTGCCTTATCGCCGTCGTATTCAATGGTTACTTGAGTTTTTCCATCTGGGCGTAAATAAGCTAACTCACCAGATTTACGAACTGCAGATAGTCGTTGCGCTAATCGGTGCGCCAAGGAGATTGGCAATGGCATTAATTCTTTTGTATCTTCGCAGGCATACCCAAACATTAAACCTTGATCACCGGCGCCTTGAAGATCTAGCGGATCAACTGAGGAATCCAACCGCTTCTCGTACGCGTCATCTACACCTTGAGCAATATCCTGTGATTGCTGGCCAATTGAGAGCGATACGCCGCAAGAGTTTCCATCAAAGCCCTTATCGGAAGAGTCGTAACCGATATTCAAAACAGTGTCACGAACTATGCTCATCACATCTGCGTAGCCATTGGTTGTGACTTCACCTGCGACATGCACTTGACCGGTCGTGATCAGCGTTTCAACTGCAACGCGCGACTTAGAATCCTGACTAAGTAATGAGTCGAGAATGGCATCTGAGATTTGATCAGCGATCTTATCCGGATGACCTTCGGTTACAGATTCAGAAGTAAATAGGCGCTTTGACATTGGGCTAATTTAACTTATCAATGACCAGATCGAGTAATTGGCCTGCCAGTGTCGCCTTATTACTCTTACCAACCGGTATCTCTTTGCCATCAGCAGTTATAAATACACCTTGCGTTGAATCGCTACCGAATATTTCACCTGTCGAGACATCATTCAAATAGATCAGATCTAAGCCTTTTGCAGTCAACTTGCGATTGGCTTCAGCGACATTTAGCGAAGTTTCAGCAGCAAAACCAACGATGATTTGCTTGCGCTTTTGCTGCGAGATTTGGGCAACTAGATCTGGATTCTCAACTAATGAAATCTCGCGAAATGAATCTTTCTTTAATTTTTCAGCACCTACCTGTGCTGGCCGAGCATCGGCAACAGCTGCTGCCATTACTAATAGATCAGTACTTTGGAAATGGCGCTCGAGTTCAAGCTCTAAATCTTGTGCACTCTCTACTCGTACAACTGTGGCGCCAACTGGGTCTGGCAGATTCACATTCGCACTCAAAATTGTGACTTCTGCCCCGCGATCAAGTGCAATTTGTGCGATTGCATAACCCTGTTTTCCAGAAGAGCGGTTTCCGATATATCGAACCGGATCAATGGCTTCACGAGTTCCGCCAGCAGTTACTAAAACTCGCTTGCCCAGAAAGTCTTGAGTATCTGCTATTACGGTTGCAAGGTAGGAAAGAATTTCAGAAGTGTCCGGCAGGCGACCAATGCCACTGTCGGCACCGGTTAAGCGTCCAGTAGCTGGTCGCATGACGTGGAAACCACGCTCTTGCAAAAGCGCAATATTGGCAACAGTCGCAGCGTTATTCCACATATTCGGATGCATCGCTGGGATCAAAACTTTTATTGCGCTGCTCGCGAGAACCAGATTAGTTAATAAATCATCGGCGCGCCCCATGGCTATGCGAGCAATCAAATCAGCTGTTGCCGGTGAGATAAGGATTAGATCATTTTCGGCGGCAAGTTTTACATGCCTAACTTCTTCAACTGATTCCCAAACTTGGGTGGTTACTTTCTTACCAGAAAGTGCTTCCCAAGTAGCGGTTCCGACAAAATTCAGAGCCGAAGGAGTTGGGACGACAGTGACATCATAATTTCGTTCCTGCATTCGACGCAGCAGATCGCAGGATTTATAGGCAGCAATTCCGCCACCAACGCCAAGAATTACTTTGCTAATTCGTTTCGGCATTTCAAATACCCCGCCTATTGGGAAAAATTAAGCAGTTGGCTCGAGATTCTCGATAGTCAAAAGACCTTCATTGATCTCACGAAGTGCGATTGAAAGTGGCTTCTCGTGAACGTGGGTTTCAACTAGTGGCCCAACATATTCAAGAAGACCTTCGCCTAGTTGTGAGTAATAAGCATTGATCTGGCGTGCGCGCTTTGCAGCATAGAGAACCAAGCTGTACTTAGAGCCGGCCTTATCGAGAAGTTCGTCGATAGGTGGATTTGTAATGCCGTCCATGTGTCCTCCAGTAGCAAGTGATAATTCAATTAGATAATGAAATATCCGGGTCGATCAAGAGGCCAAGGATACCAGTTCGCTAAGAACCTGGGTTACCGAGTGATTTACGATGCGATGGTCGAAATTGGGGGCGTGAGCGAGTTCTTCTTGAGCCAAAGCCAGGCGATGTGCCCGTCGTTCGGCTGAATCAGTACCACGAGCCTCAAGCCGCGTTACTAACTCCTCCCATGACGGTGGCTCTAGAAATACCAGAATCGCTTCAGTACTAACTTTTCGTACTTGTTCTGCGCCTGCGATATCAATCTCTAAAAGTACGTTTTTGCCACGTCCTAACGCATCTTCAACCTGCGCTTTCGGAGTCGCATATTTCGCACCTGCGAATTCTGCCCACTCCAGAAAATCACCGGCTACCTTGCGCGCTTCAAACTCGGAATCGGAGATAAAGAAATAATCGATGCCATCATGTTCGTTATGTCGTGGGGCTCGGGTAGTTGCACTAATCGAAACGTAGAAGTTTGCTTCTTTACGAAGCTCTTTTGCAACAGTGCTCTTACCAACTCCCCCAGGTCCGGAAAGAACTAATAACTTTCCGCGTTCAATCAGAGTAGGGCTGGCGAATTCAGCTAATAGCGCTGGAAGTTGCTTCGCGCCTAAGCCTTGAATCCGACGCGTCGGTGAAATATTTAATCGCTCCATAACAGATCGTGCTCTAACTTTTCCCACACCTGAAATAGATTCTAGAAGTTCGAACACTCGCATCTTAGCTACCGCTTCATCACTCTTGCTAAGTTCGAAAACTTGGGAAAGTGAGTACTCACCGCTTTTGATCTGCGCTTTAACTTCAGCTCGACGCTTACGTGAGGCAGTCGCTTTGGCTAGAGCTCGCGCGCGATCTTCCGGCGAGAGTTGCGGTGGTTGCATGGGTTAAATCTATCGGGCTAAGAGCGGTTCACAAATCTGCTCCAAATTTGCGCTAAACGCGGCTTCGCCTTGACTCCAGAATCGAGTGATTGGTCGACCAATAACGACATAACTCGCACCCGCTTCAATGGCAGCAAGTGGCGTCATCGTGCGAACTTGATCATCAAGCGGTGCGGTTGGATCAATTGGGCGAACACCTGGCGTGATGATGGCTGGCTCGTTGCCAATAGCTGCGCGTATTGCCGCAACTTCCATGGGCGAACAGACGATTGCTTTAGCGCCGACTGCAATTGCTAACTTTGCCAGAGCTACTGCACTATCTAGAGCGTTACTGCGATAACCAATTTCAATCAGATCTGGCTCGCCTAGACTCGTCAAAATAGTTACTGCAGTTACTTGCGTTGAGGGAAGTTCCTTAGCAGCAGCCGTGATCATCGCTTGGCCACCTGATGCATGCACGGTTAAAAAACGTGGTTGCAAGTTTGCGACTGCCGCTGCAGCCTGGCCCACGGTATTTGGAATGTCATGCAATTTGAGATCTAGGAAAAGATCTAACTCATGATCAGCGCAAACCGCACGCACACCTTCAGCCCCAAAGTTTAAGAAGAACTCTAATCCCAACTTAATTCCAGTGATATGCGGAGCTACCAACTTTGCCCATTGCTTGGCTACTTCCAAATCTGAAGTATCCGCTGCTAAAATTATTGGTGCTTTCATCGCACACTATTTTCTGGTCGGTGAGCAAATCCCACAGCTTCCCGAAGCGAACTAAAACCTTTATCAGTCAAAATCTGGCGTAATTCATTCTGAATTTTCATGATTGCAGTCGGATTACCAAATGAGGCAGTTCCAACTGAAACCCCACTTGCGCCAGCCATAATTAATTCGAACGCATCAGCACCAGATGAAACACCACCCATGCCTAGAATCGGAATTTTCGGTAGCGCTTCATGCACTTGATAAATCGCGCGAACTGCAATTGGTCGGATCGCGGGGCCAGATAGTCCACCGGTGCGACCGCCTAAATGAGGTCGCATAGTATTTGGATTAATGACCATGCCGAGAACAGTATTAATCAGGGCTAGCCCATCAGCTCCGGCATCGATAACGCCGCGAGCAATTGAAACAATATCTGTTACATCAGGTGAAAGTTTGGCGATGATAGGTAAATCTCCGCCGATGGTTCGCCGTACTCCTTCGATTACTGTTTGAGCCGATTCGAGATGGCAGGCGAAAACCATGCCGCGATTTTCCACATTGGGGCACGAAATATTTACCTCAAGCGCTGAAATTCCAGCAACGCCTCGTAGTCGACGAGCAAGCGAGGCAAATTCTTCAGCTGTTTCGCCAGCGATAGAAACGATGATGCGCGCCTTTTGTTCAACCAACCAAGCTAAATCATTCGCTAAAAACGCATCTATTCCTGGACCTTGTAAGCCAATCGAATTTAACATTCCGCTAGGTGTTTCAGCCATTCGCGGAGTCGCGCGACCAGCACGCGGTTTAGTCATGATTGATTTTGTAACAATTGCGCCCATATCGCGCAGATCAAAGAACTGCGCTAACTCTTTACCTGAACTAGCACAGCCACTAGCGGTGAAAATTGGAGTTGGAAACCAGGCGTTGCCTAAGGTAGTTGAGAAATCTAATTGCGACATCAAAGCACCAACGTCTTACCCACGAGATCCCATTCGATGGCTGCGCCATCCATGACTGGGCCATCGATACAAGAACGCAGATTACTAATCTTGCCAGTTTCATCTTTAACTGGCAGTACGCAAGTCATACAGATGCCGATGCCACACGCCATTGCTTCTTCAACGGCACATTGATGAACGACATCTCCCCCGTCCAAAATTTCAGAGATTGCTTTTAACATCGCCATCGGGCCACAAGAATAAATCACGTCAATTTGTAACTCCGAAACTAGCTGGGCTATTGGCGCCGTTATGCGGCCAGCTTCACCCATTGATCCGTCTTCAGTGAAAATGCGTAGCGAGTTGACACTTCGTTTGCCTTCTAGCGGTGCGTAGATTTTCGATCCAGTGCTTGCACCTAACAACATATCTACCCGACAGCCACGTTCTTTTAATACTTCGGCTAAACCAAATAGTGGAGCGGAACCATACCCGCCACCGACTAAGAGAGCATTAACGCTAGTTGTAGGAATTCCGAAAGCAGTTCCCAGCGGTAGCGTGATATCAATTTGCTCACCTTCACTTAATCCGCAAAGCCAAGACGAACCATTTCCGAATGGCGCAACAATTAACTCAATAGCGCCGCCATATTGTGGCGAAGTTGTTGTCCGCGAAATCGCAAAAGCTCGTCGCAAGACCATTCTTGAATTCGGCCCACCGACACTGATTGCAACGAAGTTTCCGGGCTTACATTGCGAAACCAGCTCGCCAACGCTAATCAAAATCTGGTGATACTGGCCAACTTTCTTATTGCCAACAATCGTTGCCAACAATTGAGCAGCGCTACGGTTAATTCCAGCCATGGTTAAGCCAACCACTTCTGAATGGATTTAACACTCATCTCGCCCTGTTGCAGCGCCGCGATACCAGCGACTGCAGCTGCGAAACCAGCCGTAGTTGTGATGCACGGAATCGAACGCTGGATAGCAGCTGTGCGGATCATCCAGCCATCGGCTCTGGTCCCCCGACCGACTGGCGTATTGATAACTAAATCGATTTCACCAGCATGTAAGAGATCAACAATTGTGCGTTGACCCATAGCGCCTTGACCTTCAGAATACTTACGCACTTCAGTAACTGAAATACCAGATTCGCGTAAGTAGGCAGCAGTTCCGGTTGTAGCCAAAATAGTGAAACCCAAATCAATCAAGGACTTTGCCGGTGCAATGCCATGACTCTTATCTTTATCAGCCAACGAAACGAAAACTTTTCCAGATTTTGGAAGTGGTCCGAATGAAGAAATTTGGCTCTTGGCATAACTTTCGCCGAAAGTGGCAGCGATTCCCATTACCTCACCGGTTGAACGCATCTCGGGGCCCAGAACTGAATCTACGCCGCGACCATCAACCCGACGGAAACGATTCCACGGAAGAACTGCCTCTTTGACTGAAATACCTTTTGCTTTACCGTTTCCAGCTGGCAACATTCCTTCACTTCGAAGTTGCGCGATTGTGGCACCGACTGAAATACGTGCCGCAGCTTTTGCAAGTGGCACACCCGTTGCCTTGCTAACAAATGGCACGGTACGAGATGCACGAGGGTTAGCTTCTAAAACATAGAGTTGTTTATCTGCGATTGCGAACTGGATATTAATTAAACCTATTACGCCTACTCCGCGGGCAATTTTTTCAGTTGCAACCGCTATCTCAGCGGCCATCTCGGGAGTCAGAGTCATCGCCGGAAGCACACATGCACTGTCGCCGGAATGGATTCCAGCCTCTTCAATGTGCTCCATAACGCCACCTAAGAAAAGCTCATTGCCATCAAATAGTGCATCAACGTCAATTTCAATCGCACTATCTAAGAACCGATCAACTAATACTGGCCGATCTGGCGTGATATCAGTGGCGCGAGCAATGAAACCAGAGAGTGATTCGTCATCGTAAACAATTTCCATACCTCGTCCGCCAAGTACAAAACTTGGGCGTACTAGTACTGGATAACCGATCTCATGGGCGATTTTTAAAGCTTCCATTTGAGAGGCCGCCATACCAAATTTAGGCGCAACTAGTTCTTGCTCTGCCAAAACTTCACCGAATTCACCACGATCTTCGGCCAAGTTAATTGCCTCGGGTGAAGTACCCAAAATATTTACGCCAGCTGCCTTTAAACCAGCCGCTAATCCCAGTGGCGTTTGCCCGCCCAGTTGAGTGATTACGCCCAACACCGGACCAGCTAATTCTTCAGATCTGACAACTTCTAAAACATCTTCCAAAGTTAACGGTTCAAAATAAAGTCGATCACTAGTGTCGTAATCAGTTGAAACTGTCTCTGGATTGCAATTGATCATTACCGTTTCAAAGTCGGACTCTCGCAAGGTGAATGAGGCATGGACACAGGAATAATCGAACTCGATTCCTTGACCGATGCGGTTCGGCCCAGAACCCAGAATGATTACCGCTGGCTTGGTGCGTGACTTAACTTCGCTCTCTTCTTCGTAACTTGAATAATGATAAGGAGTGAAAGCTTCAAATTCTGCGGCACAAGTGTCAACCGTCTTATAAACAGCGTGAACGTTCAAGTTTGCTCGTGCTGCTCGGACATCGGATTCCGTGATTCCGCGCAAGTCGGCAATCTGCCTATCTGAGAAACCTAATTGCTTTGCATCGCGCAGAATTTCCTCGGTTAATTCACCAGGTATCGCGATAACTTTTGCGGCTTCGTTTAACTCAATGATCTGATTTAAGAACCATGGATCTATCTTGCATGCGCTAAAGAGCTCAGCACTTGTTGCGCCCCACCAAAGTGCACGCTGAACTTGTTGCAAGCGATATTCGGTAGGAATCTCGATTGCCTTGAGCAATGCGGCTAGCTCTCCTGTAGCAGGTGCTGCGGGCCAAGAAAACGGTGCTTCTTTTCGTTCCAAGGAACGTAGCGCTTTCTGTAAAGCTTCAGCAAAAGAACGCCCAATGGCCATTGCTTCACCGACTGATTTCATAGTCGTCGTTAAACGGGGGTCAGCGTCGGCGAACTTTTCAAAGGCGAATCTCGGTGCTTTGACAACTACATAATCCAGAGTTGGCTCGAATGAAGCTGGCGTTACCTTGGTAATGTCATTTTGAATCTCATCGAGTGAGTAGCCAATTGCTAACTTGGTGGCGATCTTGGCAATTGGGAAACCAGTTGCTTTAGAGGCAAGTGCACTTGATCGAGAGACGCGCGGGTTCATTTCAATCACAATTATGCGACCGTCGACAGGATTGACCGCGAACTGGATATTACAACCACCAGTCGCAACGCCTACTTCACGAATGATATCGATCGAAAGATTGCGCAGACGTTGGTACTCGACGTCAGTCAAAGTCATTGCGGGAGCTACCGTAATTGAATCTCCAGTGTGAACTCCCATGGGATCAACATTTTCAATGGTACAAACAATCACTACGTTATCTTTATGATCGCGCATTACTTCGAGTTCATACTCTTTCCAACCGATAATCGACTCTTCAATTAATACTTCAGTGGTGGGACTATGAGTTAAACCAGCTCCGGCAATCTGTCGCAAAGCTGGCTCATCAAAGGCAATTCCTGAACCTAAACCGCCCATGGTAAAAGATGGGCGAACTACGACTGGGTAATTCAAAACAACTGCGGCAGCTAAAACTTCATCAATGGTGTGACAGATAATCGATTTGGAAGACTCTCCCCCGACTTTCTCAACGATCGCTCTAAAGAGTTCTCGGTTTTCGCCCCGATTAATTGCTGGAATGTCTGCGCCAATCAACTTAACATTGAACTTAGCTAAGGTGCCTCGTTCACTCAAAGCGATTGCAGCATTGAGCGCAGTCTGTCCACCTAGAGTTGCGAGAATCGCATCTGGTCGTTCGATCTCAATAATCTTTTCGATGTATTCAGCAGTAATGGGCTCGATATAGGTGGCATCAGCGAATTCAGGGTCGGTCATGATGGTGGCTGGATTCGAATTAACCAGAATGACGCGGATACCTTCGGCACGCAGTACGCGACAAGCTTGAGTGCCGGAATAATCAAACTCGCAGGCCTGTCCAATTACGATCGGCCCACTGCCGATAACTAGAACGCTCTTGATTGAATTATCTCTAGGCATTTACTGCTCCAACTGGATTGGCAGCCATTAAGTCAACGAAACGATCAAACAAATAGTTTGCATCGTGCGGACCAGCAGCAGCTTCAGGGTGATACTGCACGCTAAACGCTGGCTGCTCTAAGAGAGCTAAACCTTCAACCACATCGTCATTTAAATTTACGTGTGTGACATGACCGGGCCCGAAAACAGTTGTGAAAGTTCCAGTGGTTGGCGCTTTGATCGCAAACCCATGATTGTGCGCTGTAATTTCAACTTTCCCGGTGACTTTATCAATCACCGGCTGATTAATTCCACGGTGCCCGAATTGAAGTTTGTAAGATTCGAAACCGAGCGCTCGACCAAGAATCTGATGGCCGAAACAGATACCGAAGATCGGAATCTTTGCCGATAAAACTTCGCGAACTAATTCAACTGTCTCATTCATAGTTGATGGATCACCAGGTCCATTGGAGATAAAGACCCCATCTGGATTGGATTTTAGGATTTGCTCGAAAGTAGTACTCGCTGGCAATACGTGAACTTCGATGCCACGGGCCGCCATCGAGCGAGGTGTCGCAGCCTTAATTCCTAGATCAAGTGCTGCCACTGTGAACTTCTTTTCACCGACCGCAGGCACCACATATGGCTTATCGGTAGAAACATCTTGAGCTAAATAGGCACCTGACATCGCACCGCTTGAGCGAACTTGCGTAACCATCTCTTCAATCGAAAGATCTGCGCCAGAGAAAATTCCAACTTTCATTGCGCCGCGATCACGTAAATGCCTGGTAAGTGCTCGGGTGTCTACGCCGCGAATACCGACAACGTTCTGGGAAATCAAATCATCTTCAAGTGAACGTTCGCTTCGCCAGTTACTAACCATTGACGAAGGATTGCGCACCACAAAACCACTAACCCAGATCTTGGTAGATTCTTCATCCGGTGAATTCATGCCGGTGTTACCGATATGTGGCGCTGTCATGATCACTACTTGCTTGTGATAACTCGGATCAGTAAGTGTCTCTTGGTAGCCAGTCATGCCTGTTGAAAATACCGCTTCGCCAAAAGTGATTCCGGTAGCCGCCCATGAACTGCCAGTAAAGATACGGCCATCTTCTAAAACCAAAAGCGCCTTACTCACCAAAGACCAACTTTCCGTTAAAGAAGGTGTGCGTTACGACGCCCGGCAGTTCAAAACCATGGAACGGCGTGTTCTTCGATCTAGTAGACATTAAGTCGCGGTCAACTACCCACTTCGCCGCGGTATCCACGACGGTGAGATTGGCGACGCTTCCAACTTCTAACGCCTGGCCGTGATTTTCATAACGTGCAATGCGAGCTGGCGCAATAGAAAGTCTTTGCGCAACGTCTTCGTAGTTCATTGCTCCGGTTTCGACCATTGTCTTGATAACAATCGAAAGGGCTGTTTCAAGTCCAACCATTCCGAAACTAGCTTCCGACCATTCACAGTCCTTACTTTCGGAACTATGTGGAGCGTGATCAGTTGCCACGATATCGATAGTGCCATCGGCTAAGCCTGCGCGTAACGCTAAGACGTCACTCTCTAAGCGCAGCGGTGGATTAACTTTAAAGATTGGGTCATAAGTCTTCGCGTAATCATCTGTAAGCAGTAGATGATGTGGTGTTACTTCAGCAGTTACTTGAATTCCGCGCGCTTTTGCCCAACGAATAATTTCAACGCCACCAGCTGTTGTGAGATGGCAGATGTGTAAACGCGACTTGGTGTGTTCGGCTAGCAGAACATCACGCGCAATAATGGCTTCTTCGGCAACTGCGGGCCAACCTTTGAGGCCAAGTTGGGCAGACATTTCGCCTTCATTCATCTGCGCATCTTGCGTAAGAGTTGGTTCTTGCGCATGCTGAGCGATAACTCCGTCGAACTTTTTTACATACTCCAAAGCACGACGCATGATGAGCGGATCAAATACACATTTCCCGTCATCGCTAAAAACTCTGACTCGCGCAGCCGAGTCGGCCATCGCCCCGATTTCAGAAAGTGTCTGTCCATTAAGACCTTCCGTTACTGCGCCAATTGGAAAGACATCACAAAGCCCGGCCGCTTGACCAAGGCGATAAACCTGCTCAACAACTCCGGCAGTATCGGCAACTGGTGAAGTATTGGCCATTGCACTTATTGCCGTGAATCCACCGCGCACCGCAGAAAGAGATCCGGTTGCAACAGTTTCAGATTCTTCGAAACCAGGTTCGCGTAGATGCGTGTGAAGATCAACTAATCCTGGCAGAACTTGCTTGCCGGCCAAATCAATAACCTGATGGTCTTGAGCCAGTGAGTTAGCAGCAACTAAGTGTCCATCTTGAATCGCTAAGTCGGCCTTGCTGCCGTTAGGCAGTATTGCATTCTTCAATAAGTAGCTCATCAGTTGATACCGCCTTCGATTGGTGCTCCGCCAAGTAATAGATAAAGAATCGCCATTCGCACACTTACGCCGTTGCTAACTTGCTCGACGATGACTGATCTAGCGCTATCGGCAGCTTCGGCCGTGATTTCAAGGCCTCGGTTCATGGGGCCTGGATGCATGATGATGGCATTTGGGTTTAGCGCATTCACGCGGTCGCGATTTAAGCCGAAGTATCTGGAATATTCGCGAGCGCTAGGAAAGAAAATTTCGTGCATTCGTTCCTGCTGAATTCGCAACATCATGATTGCGTCGACTTGTGGAATTACCGAATCTAAATCGTAGGAAATCGTCACGGGCCAACTATCGACACCGAATGGCAATAGGGTTGGCGGCGCAACTAGTGTTACATGAGCACCTAACTTGGTTAACAACAAAACATTTGAGCGGGCAACTCGAGAATGCAGAATGTCACCAACTATTGCAACCCGCAGGCCAGCTAAATCCTTTGCGCCTTTTCCAAGGTGTTTGCGAATTGTGTAAGCATCTAGCAAGGCTTGGCTCGGATGTTCGTGTGTTCCGTCGCCGGCATTAATTACCGCGCCGCTCATCCATTGATTATCGGCTAATCTAAAGGGTGCTCCAGATGCTGGATGGCGAATCACGACTGCATCAGCGCCCATCGCTTGCAAAGTTTGCGCGGTATCTTTAAGAGATTCGCCCTTGCTTAGGCTTGATCCTTTAGCAGAGAAATTAATTACATCTGCCGATAGTCGCTTAGCCGCGGCTTCAAAGGAAATTCTGGTGCGAGTTGAATCTTCGGCAAATAAATTTACGATGGTGCGACCGCGAAGAGTTGGTAGTTTCTTCATCGGTCCATCTGAGATACGGGCTAATTCAGCTGCTGTATCAAGAATTAGAATTGCTTCATCGCGTGAGAGATCATTGATGCTAAGTAAATGTTTCACTTAACTCCCCCTTCGGCGATGGTGACTTCGTCTGTGCCGTCAACTTCAACTAAATTAACTTTGATAATTTCGGTGCGAGAGGTTGGGATATTCTTTCCGACAAAGTCCGCCTTGATTGGCAGCTCGCGATGACCACGATCTACGAGGACTGCTAGCGAAACACTGGTGGGACGACCGATTTCACCGAGGGCATCAAGGGCTGCGCGAACCGTGCGACCAGAGAAGAGAACATCATCGACTAGGACAACGTGTCGACCTTCAACGCCGGCGGCTGGAATTAGAGTTGGCAGAAGAGCTTTAGGTGAACGAGTTCGCAGATCATCGCGATGCATCGTGGTGTCTAGAGTTCCGACTGCGACTTGACCGCCTTCAATAGCATTTATTGCAGCCGCGATGCGAGTCGCTAAGTGAGCTCCCCGAGTCGGAATTCCTAAAAGAGTGATTGAGTCAGCACCGTCATAGCGCTCAAGAATTTCATGAGCTATGCGGACTATTGCACGCGATATATCGGGCGCAGGCAGAACTGTTTTCATATAAATCTCCTTCCCCACCTCGCAGGATGGGTCTTAAAGGATGCGGCGCAAGAATAGCAGTAGGTCGAGCAAACCTGTGGATGGGCTAAGTCACTGGATTTCTGATCGGACTAACTTGGGCCTCATGAACATAACTCCGCAGTCCGATGCTTTCACTCGCCCGTTTCCCAGCAATGTTGAGATTGGTAGACGCATGCGCGCTGCCCGCAAGAAGCGAGGGTGGACTATCGCCGAGATGGCTGCAATCGGAAAGATTAAGGCCGTAGTTATTGGCTCATATGAACGTGGCTCTCGAAATATGCCGATCTCTCGGTTGGGCGAGGTCGCCAGAATTCTGGGTGTTGATGTGGCGTACTTACTCGGTCAAGCTCAAACCTTGGGCCGGCAAGACTCAGCTTTAGTTCTGACATTAGATCTACGAGCAATTAGTCGCCCGAGTTTTACAAACCCAACTCGGCTCGAGCTATTAGTTACTTACTGCGCCGGGATAGTGAAAAAACGGAGTGACTGGAATGGTGAAGTTTTATCGATTAGAGAGTCGGATCTTTTGAATTTGAGTTTTGCAATGGGCATTGAGCAAGCTGATTTACTGCAATGGTTGACGGGTGAAAACTATCTGCTTAAAAAGATAAATCACTCTTAATCGAAGTTATTTTTGCGAGTACGCCGTGAATATAGCCGGCAGATTCCTCAGTTGATAGATCTTTAGCAAGAATTAGCGCTTCATCAATGGCTACCGCATCAGGAATCTCAGTAGCCCAGAGAATCTCAAAGATTGCGATTCGCAGGATGTTTCGATCAACAGCGGCCAGACGATCTAAGTCCCAACCTTGAATATACGTAGCGATCAGCTCGTCTATTTTACGTTTGTGTTCAGCTACGCCGGTAACTAATTCTTTGGTGTAATCGCGAACTGGTGGCAACTCTGCATCATCGCTGATGTTAAGACGAGTTTCAATAATCGCCAATGGATCACTCTTGCGAATGTCAGCTTCGTAGAGAATATCCAGACTATGTTTTCGAGCTTTACTACGGGCAGACACTAGTTAGCGCGACCTTGATACGATCCATCTCTAGTATCAACCATGATCTTCTCATCTTGCTTGATGAAAAGTGGCACCTGAATCTGGATTCCAGTCTCAACTGTGGCTGGCTTTGTGCCACCCGAAGAGCGATCACCTTGCAGGCCAGGTTCAGTATAAGTAACTGTTAATTGTACTGAGGCTGGCAATTCAATATAGAGCGGATTGTTTTCGTGAATTGCAACAATTGCCTCAGTGTTCTCCAGCATGTAATTAGCTGCGTCGCCAACCGTTGCTGCTGAAATATTCATCTGATCATAAGTTTTGTTATCCATGAAAACGAAATCTTCACCCTCTTTGTAGAGGAACTGCATTTCGCGCTTTTCCAGAATAGCAATCTCGATCTTCACGCCGGCGTTGAGAGTTCTTTCAACTACTTTGCCAGTCAAAACTTGACGCATCTTGGTGCGCACGAATGCTGGGCCTTTGCCAGGCTTCACATGCTGGAATTCAATTACCGTCCAAAGTGAACCTTCAATATCAAGACACATGCCATTTTTAAGATCACTCGTGGTTGCCACTTGGAAACTCCCCTAGTTCTTTATCTTCTCTGATATTTCTTGCCCAAATCTTTTTCAAGATCACGCAAGTCAATTAGCCACCGAAGTTCGGTGGTCTCGAATAGGTGCTTAGGATACCTAATACCTGAGCGAATACTTAAATCCGCACCTGCATTGTCATTTTGCTAACTTCTACTTAATTAGGCCCTTAAGCGCGGAAATCGCCAATGCGTATGAATTGGGACCAAATCCACCGATCGTCCCGTTTGCTACACCCGAAATAACTGAAGTATGGCGAAACTCTTCGCGAGCCAATGGATTAGATAAATGCACTTCAATCAATGGCGCCTTTACTAATTCGGCGGCATCACGAATTGCATATGAGTAATGTGTAAATGCCGCCGGGTTGATGATTACCGGAGTCGAATTATCAGCCGCTTCATGTAACCAAGAAATGATGGTTGCTTCGTCATCACTTTGTCTTACATCTGCCGCAAACCCATGGCTTTTTGCGGACTCTTCGATGAAGGACTTCAGTTGTGGATAATTGAAATCACCATAGATGCTTGAGTCACGAATATCTAAGCGAGCAAGGTTCGGACCATTAATAACCAGAATCTTCATGAGCAAAGCCTCTCATATGCTGCGAGCAAGTCGCTTTCACTAGGAGCTTCAATACGTAGCGTCTTACCGAACTCGCTGATCGCCACGAAACGCAATGTCCCAGATCGTGATTTCTTGTCGCTTGCCATATTGGCCCGCAGTTCTGGCCAATGACGACTTTCGTATGAGGTTGGCAAACCAAGATTACTAAGTATTTTCTTGTGCAGATCAGTCGCTTGGTCGGCCAGGATGCCGGATTGATTAGCAAGATTGGCTGCGAATACCAAGCCAATCGAAACGCATTCGCCATGTCGCAGGGTGTACTTACTGTGCAACTCGATGGCATGACCAAGGGTGTGACCGTAGTTCAAGATTTCACGATCAAAGCTTTCTTTGAAATCGCCACTAACGACTTTCGCCTTAACTGCAATCGAACGGGTTATCAAATCAAGCGTCAGCCCACGATCGCTACGAACTTCCAACAAATTTCTATCTTTAAGAAGCTCAACAATCTTGGTATCTACAATAAAGCCACACTTAATTACCTCAGCTAAACCAGCGGCGAAATCACGATCACTTAACGTTGAAAGCCAAGAGAGATCAACCAATACCGAAATTGGTGAATAGAACGAGCCAATTAAGTTCTTACCGTACTCACTATTGATTCCGGTTTTACCACCAACTGCAGCATCAACCATCGCTGCAAGTGTTGTAGGAACTGCCACCCAATCAATGCCACGTAACCAACTGCTGGCAACAAAACCAGATAGATCAGTAACGGCTCCGCCACCGACTGCCACAATTAAGTCATTACGCGTGAAACCAGCAGCCCCCAACCAATCCAGCACTTTTTGGTAAGTAGCAAAAGACTTACCCGCTTCAGAATCTGGCACTGTGAAAATATGAATCTGCGCATCTGTAACTGGCAAATTAACGATGCGATCGCGCATTGCCTCAGAAACAATTACTGCTACCTGGCCGCGATTAGATAAATATGGCTCAATCGCTTTCTGCCAATCAATATCGATAACAACCTCATAATTGCGATCAGCAGTAACTGAAATGGTATTCATTACGCCACCGCCAAAATGTCAGCACAGATTTCATTAACTGAGCGGTCATCAACCGGAACTACTGCAGTCGCCAAACTCTCGTAGATCGGTCGGCGTGAACTCATTAACTCGTTCCACTGAGCTCGTGGATTACCTAGTAAAAGCGGACGATCACGATTAAAACCAACACGTGCGGCAGCTTTACCAAGTGAAATATCCAGAAAAATTACAATCGCACCGCTGTTTCGTAGTAACTCCTGTGCTTGTGGCGAGATGGGAGCGCCTCCCCCAAGTGAAACAACGCCATTGTCAGATTGCAAGACCTCGGCCAAAACAATCAATTCTTCGGTGCGAAAAACCGGTTCACCTAAATCAACAAAGATGTCGGAAATTTTCTTATCCAACTTAGCCTCGATCAGGGCATCGGTATCAGCGAACTTAACCTTCATTTTCTTCGCTAACGAATGTCCGATAGTGCTTTTTCCAGCACCTGGTGGACCGATCAAAATTATCTGATTACTCATTTTATCGATAGGTGCGCGATATAACTTTCAAAATTGCGCTTAGTTTCACCAACGCTATCGCCACCAAATTTCTCAAGTACTGCTTCAGCGAGCACAAGTGCAACCATTGCTTCGGCTACAACTCCAGCAGCCGGTACAGCGCAAACATCAGAACGCTGATTAATTGCTTTGGCCGCTTCGCCCGTCTTTACATCGATAGTATCGAGAGCTTTCGGAACCGTTGATATTGGTTTCATTGCAGCGCGCACGCGCAAAATTTCCCCATTAGACATTCCACCTTCAGTGCCGCCTGCACGATCAGTGCGACGACGAATAGCGCCATCTGGACCGCGCTCAATTTCGTCATGAGCTACCGAGCCACGACGAGTTGCAGTCGTGAATCCATCGCCAACCTCAACGCCTTTGATTGCTTGAATACCCATCATGGCAGCAGCTAGTCGCGCATCTAGCCGGCGATCCCAATGCACATGTGAACCAAGCCCCGGCGGCAAGTTATAGGCCAATACTTCGACTACGCCACCTAGCGTGTCACCATCTGAATGAGCAGATTCAATTTCGGTGATCATCGCGGCACTAGTTTCTGCATCAGCACAACGAACTGGATCTTCATCGATTCGCTTCATGTCGCCTTCACTTGGCAGCTGCGTATTTTCAGGAACTCGCACTGAGCCTATTGATAACACGTGACTTAGAACTGTAATGCCACATGTCTGTTGTAAGAACGCACGAGCTACCGCGCCAAGTGCAACACGTGCGGCAGTCTCGCGAGCACTGGCACGTTCTAAAATCGCGCGAGCATCATCAAAGTCATACTTCTGCATTCCAACTAAATCTGCATGCCCTGGTCGTGGTCGACTAAGCGGTGCATTGCGACCTAAATCCTTAATCTCTTCTTCTGGCACTGGATCGGCCGACATGACTTTTTCCCATTTAGGCCACTCTGAGTTTGCGACCTGAATTGAAATCGGCCCGCCCTGAGTTAAGCCCAATCGGATTCCACCGAGGATGGTGACTTTGTCGGCTTCGAAATTCTGTCGTGCACCGCGACCAACGCCTAAACGACGGCGGGCCAGATGGTAATCAATATCGGCAGTTGTTATCTGAACTGAAGCCGGAATTCCCTCAATGATCGCACTGAGAGCTGGGCCATGTGACTCACCCGCAGTTAACCAACGCATGGGCTAATTCTCGCAGATGAATCGCTTTTATGTCGCCATATTAAGTGCCAGAGCCGCCAAGATGGCTGGGGCGAATGCAATTCGTTGCGGAAAACTTCGCTTAAGGACAAGCACGGCCATTAGTTGCAACCATGAAAGCACAATAAGAAGAATTAGTGGATTTCTCACATTATCAAAATGCAACCAAGGAGCTGCAAATAGCAGCAACTTCACATCACCCATTCCGATCAACGAAATTAGCCCAGCAGCCGAAACCAAGAGAGTGAAAGTAAGAACGGCTAGTGAAAGAGTGAAGGATTGCCCAATGAAGAAGAGAGCGGGCCAGACTAGAAATAGCCCCATCAGAAGGGATGAATTATGGATTCGGAATGTAATCAAATCTAGCGTCGCAATCGTTACAGCCCAGATGATGCAGACTGTAAGTGCTAATGAATCAAAGCTCATGAGAGGCAAACTAGCCATCTATTCTGCGATGGCTTGATCGTTAAATGATTGCTGTGTAGAAGTTTCCTAGAGGCGTTTCAAAGCAGCTTCACGCATGAGAGGTGCCAGCTGTGAGCGTTTGACTGGGGTCCCAGCGAAGATCGCAATCTGCGAAATTGCTTGATGGACCAAAAGATCTAAGCCATCAATACTTTCCAGACCCACATTTCGCCAGAAACCCATCAACGCAGTGGGCCAAGGATTGTAAAGTGATTCGAAAAGAAGTGCGCTGGCGCCAGCAATTTTTCCGACCAGTTCGTCAGCAGCGCCGGCTGGCGAGGTATTGATAATCAAATCATATTTTGACCAATTAATCTGATCGTCGAAACCAATAACTGAAACTGGCGCAAAGAGAGCTGACTTAATCAAACTTGGGCTGCGATGTTCACTGCGACTTGCTACATCGATTGAAACGCCGACGCTATCGAAGGCGGCAATTGCTGCTCGAGCTGTTGCTCCCCCACCTAAAATCAAGAGGTTTTGAAAGGTGGCATTTGTTTTTGCAGCAACGCTTTGTTGGAAACCAACCACATCAGTGCTATCAACTTTCCAAGAATCACCAACCTTGATTAAAGTGTTGGCGCTTCTGATTCGCTTTGCTAACTCAGAAGTTGGAAAACCCAAATCAACCAGCTCTTCTTTCAGAGGCATGGTCAATGAAAAACTGTTTAACTCTGGCGGGGTGGACTCTAAATACTTCGCGAGTTTGCCGCCCCGAACCTCCACTGCTGTGTATTTCGCTGAGATCTCTAGGCACTCATAAGCCACTTGGTGAATAACTGGCGAAAGGGAGTGAGAAATAGGAGAGCCAAGGACTGCGCCATTAAAGGTTCTCAATCGAATGCACCCGCCTTTCGGTTCTTTTGGTAAAGCGACTTCCAACCATTGAATTCAGAAAATGATTTAGTGAAGCGGGTATCGCCAGGTGCTACGGTGATAAAGAATAGCCAATCTCCGTCAGCTGGGGCGATCGCAGCTTTTAGTGCTGCTAAACCTGGATTTCCGATCGGTGCTGGCGGTAATCCATAATTTTGGTAAGTGTTGTAGGGCGACTTTAACTTAGTAGACTTATTGCTAAGGAATATTTCACCTCGCGCACTCTTCAAATAATGCACTGTTGAATCTAGTTGTAGCGGCATGCCGATCGCCAACCTATTCCTGATAACTCGCGAAATCTGCGCAAAATCTTTGGTGTCGCCCTCGGCTTGAACCAATGAAGCCAAAGTAACCAACTGCTGAGTACTCAACTTTCCAGCCGGATCGACAAATTCTAGAGTTGAAATCACTTGGTTGAATCTGTTCACCATACTTTGTAGCGCTTCAACCTGACTTGTTCCGTCTGCAAAACTATATTGCGCGGGGAAAAGCACGCCTTCGAGTGCGGTGATGCCTTTCGGTAGAAGAACTGATTTCGCGGACTTAACTGGATTCTCAGACCAAATCTTTGTTCCGACCATCTGTGCGAAAACTTCAGAGTTCCATTCGCCTTCAGTAATTTTAATCAA
>CAZUWN010000001.1:62995-82074 GCA_964624105.1 uncultured Candidatus Planktophila sp.
GCAGCTTTGCCACTGATTTTAAGAGAGAGCGAATGCGTGCCTGGTGCGATCGCAGCTGCTCTTGGATTCGCTACTGCGGCTCTAAAGAAACTTTCCGCCGAAGCAACCACTCCCGCGACCTCGAGCAGCTTCGCGATCTCGGCCCCTGTAGCCCCTGTCGGAATGGAAATAGATACGTTCTTTTCGTTTGCCGAAATAACTCGCTCTGGGAAGTTCGGGTATCCCCCACCTGCTTGGTTAATTTCGCGCAATGAAAACGTGAAAGCGAGGATAAATATGCCAGCAACACTGAGACGCTTTAGCGATTCGCGATTAAACATCCTTGGCCTTTTCAATCGCTATCCCTTGCTCAAGGATTGCTACCGCAGCTGCCATATCAATTTTGCTGCGCGCATCCTTTGCATTGACACCGCTTTGCCGCATCGCGTTTGTTGCCGAAACCGTTGAAAGGCGCTCATCGATCATGGTTACTGGAATACTAAATTCGGTATGAAGCTTCTGTGCGAATGCCGCTGCTTTCTGCGCTGAAGTACTTGATTGCCCCGAGAGGTTAAGTGGTTCTCCTACATAAATAGCTATAGGTTCGTGCTCGGCGAAGAGTTCAGATATCTGCGTAAAAAGTTTCGGATCACCGCTAGAAAGTGTGGTCAGAGGTGATGCCAAAATAGAATCCGGATCCGAAATAGCCACACCAATTCGAACATCACCATAATCAAAAGCGATCCGGCGACCTCTTAGCATTTGCTTTATAGCGCTGCCACGGCAGCTGTTATTGCGGCAAGCGCTTCGCCGGCTTTGCTGGCATCAGTGCCGCCGCCTTGTGCGAAATCATCTTTACCGCCACCGCCACCACCAAGTACAGCTGAACCAATTTTCACTAAAGCGCCTGACTTAGCGCCAAGTGCGCGTGCCGAATCAGATGCGGCAACAACCAGAACCGACTTACCAGCTGCCGAACTAATAAGTGCAATGACCGAAGTTGCAAAACGATTTCGTAGGTCTAGGGAAATTGTGCGCAAATCATCGCCTGAGATTCCGTCAGGTAATACTGCAGTGATCAGATCAACCTGGCCAACTTTGGTAACTGATTCCGCAATAGCCGAGACAGTTCCTAAAGCTTGGGCAGAACGAACTGCGGCTAACTCTTTCTCAATCTCTTTTATTTTCTCCAGCAGATCATTAATGCGCTCAGGCAATTCATCAACTCGAGCACCCTTAATAATTTGGGTTAATGAGTTCAACAGTAAATGCTCTCGGGCTAAGAATTTATAAGCATCTACACCAACCAGCGCCTCAACGCGTCGAACGCCGGCACCAATGGATGATTCACTAAGAAGTTTTACAACTCCTAGCTGACCGGATCGCGTTACGTGTGTGCCGCCGCATAATTCGCGTGCCCAATCGCCAACGCTGACCACACGGACTGTGTCGCCATATTTCTCACCGAACAAAGCCATCGCGCCGATAGCTTTCGCCTCAGCTTGCGACATGCTCTGCGCAGTTACTTCCAGGTTATCTAGCAATAAAGTATTTACACGTGACTCAACTTCATCCAATGCCGCATCTGATACTGCCCCAGTTGCTGGGAAATCAAAGCGGAAGCGACCTGGTGAGTTTTCCGAACCTGCTTGCGTAGCGGTTTCGCCTAGAACTTCACGGAACGCTTTATGCACCATGTGGGTAGCTGTATGCGCGCGAGAGATCGCATCACGACGTTCTTGATCAATAGTCGCAAGAGCGCTTTGGCCAACTGCAACTTCGCCACTTAATACTCGGCCACGGTGAACCGATAATCCATTAACTGGCGCTTGCACATCATCGATTTCAACGATGGCACCATTTGCCAGTTTGATGATGCCGGCATCAGCTAATTGGCCGCCACCTTCGGCATAGAACGGCGTGCGATCAAGAATTACTTCAACTTCATCGCCGCTTTTCGCACTTTGCGCAATTACGCCATCAACTAATAAACCATTGATCTTGCCTTCGGCTTCAGTGTGCGTGTAGCCCAAGAATGTTGATAACCCAGATCCATCGGCAATCTGCTTGTATTGCGATAAATCGGTATGACCAGATTTCTTAGCACGCGCATCTGCTTTAGCGCGATCTTTCTGCTCTTTCATCAAACGCTGGAACCCATCAGTATCGATTTGCAGTCCAACTTCTTGGGCCATCTCAAGCGTTAAGTCATATGGGAAACCGTAGGTATCGTGCAACTTAAATACTTCTTCGCCACCTAGCGTGGAAACTTTCTTAGCTTTCAGAGCCGTTGCAGCTAGATCAAAAATCTGGGTTCCACTCTTAAGTGTTTGCAAGAAACTTTCTTCTTCGGCTACTGAAACTGCCAAGATGCGTTCTTGAGCCGCAACAAGCTCTGGGTATTGCGGACCCATGGCACCGATCGCTGCTCTAGTTAACTCAGAAATAATCGGATCGTGCGAGCCAAGTAAGCGCATATTTCGAATGGTGCGACGCATCATTCGGCGCAATACGTAGCCGCGTCCTTCGTTTCCAGGTGTTACGCCATCGCCAATGAGCATTGCTGAAGTTCGGGCATGATCGGCAATAACTCGCAGTGAAATATCTGACTTCTCGGAACTTCCGTAACTGATACCAGTTAGAGAACTAGCCATATTCAAAATTTGCATCGTGGTATCAATCTCATAGATGTTTTCAACACCTTGAAGAAGAGCCGCTGTCCGTTCTAAACCAAGCCCAGTATCAATACTTTTCGCTGGCAGTTCGCCTAAAATTGGATAATCATCTTTACTGGTGCCGGCACCACGTTCATTCTGCATGAACACTAAGTTCCAGATTTCTAAGTAACGATTTTCATCAGCTATTGGGCCACCTTCGGCGCCGTAGGCTGGACCTCGATCGTAATAAATTTCAGAACATGGACCGCATGGGCCAGGTACACCCATGGACCAGAAGTTATCGGCCATTCCGCGACGTTGAATACGTTCCTTTGGAACACCCATCTTGTGATGCCAAATATCGGCAGCTTCATCATCAGTATGGAAAACAGTTACCCATAACTTCTCTTCGGGAAAACCATAACCGCCTTGAGCAATTGGTTTAGTTAATAACTCCCAAGCAAGGGCGATTGCGCCTTCTTTGAAGTAATCACCGAATGAGAAGTTGCCACACATTTGAAAGAATGAAGCGTGACGAGTTGTCTTGCCTACTTCGTCAATATCTAAGGTACGAACACATTTTTGCACTGAAGTTGCGCGCGCATAGGGCGGAGTAACTTCACCTAAGAAGAAAGGTTTGAACGGCACCATGCCGGCATTTACTAAGAGCAGATTTGGATCATCGGCAATCAGGGATGCGGATGGAACTACGGTGTGCGTTAAACCTTGAGAGTTCTCAGATTCGAAAAAGCGCAGCCAGCGTGAACGTATCTCGGCAGATTCCACTGTTGCTGATCACTCTGCCTTTGTCTTTTTAGCTTTACGCTTCTTTGAAGCACCTGCTGCGCTCATTAACGCACCAGCGATCTTTAGTGCCGGACCACCTTTATCAACGAAGCTAGATGTTGCCTCAGAGGCTTTGGTCGAAATGTTCTCAACGTTTTTAGTGATTTTGTTAAAACTTTCCAGCGGTCCATTAACTAGAGTCACAGTTTGTGTAACGCCATCTAGGAGCGGAACAGTTTCTTCGGTTAGGGACTTAAGAGAAACTTTAGCCTCATCAATTAAGCGACCAAATCGGATCACGGCGTAGGCGATTGCCACGGCAATCGCAAATAGCGAGACCGCACAAATGATTAAAGCAATTCCGCCTGCGCTCATAACATCCCTTTCGTTAACTATTAACTAAATCCTACCGCTTAGGCGTCTAACTACTTCTTTTCAGCCACTTCTGGAACCCAATCAATTGCTGCTTCCTTGCGTTGCGCAGGTGTGATTGGAGTTGGCGCACCAGTTAGCGGGTCGCCACCAGATGCGGTCTTAGGAAAAGCGATCACTTCGCGAATTGATTCAGAACCACTTAGAAGTGCGCATACGCGATCTAGCCCAAGTGCAATTCCGCCGTGAGGTGGTGGTCCGTAATTAAAGGCATCTAGTAAAAAGCCAAACTTGCTATTGGCTTCTTCATCAGTTAATCCGATAACTTCAAAGACCTGCTTTTGCATATTGCGATCATGAATACGAATTGAACCGCCACCTAATTCAGTACCGTTTAGAACAATGTCATAGGCATAGGCCAGAGCTGATGCTGGATCATCTTTAAACGTTTTAGCGAACTCTGGCTTAGGACCAGTAAATGGATGGTGAACCGCAGTCCAGCCGCCACCATCAGTTGGCTCAAACATTGGTGCATCTACTACCCACAAAAATTCCCACGCGCCTTCATTAATTAGATTGCAACGCTTACCAATTTCATTTCGAACTGCGCCTAACAAATTCTGCGAAGCAGCGCGTTCACCGGCAGCGAAGAAAATTGCATCGCCATTTGCAGCACTTGCTGCAGCCACTATTCCGGCTAGCTCTTTCTCGGACAGATTCTTAGCGACTGGGCCACCTAAGGTGCCATCTGCGTTAACCAAGATATAAGCAAGTCCTTTTGCGCCCCGTGCTTTAGCCCAGTCTTGCCATGCATCTAACTCACGACGAGGTGAATCTGCTCCCCCAGGCATAACGACTGCGCCAACATAAGGTGCTTGGAATACTCGGAATGGAGTTTCACTAAAGAAGGCAGTTAGCTCAACTAGTTTCTGTCCAAATCGGAGATCTGGTTTATCTGAACCATAATCTGCCATCGCATCGGCATACGTCATCCGCTTTAGTGGCAGTGGGATTTCGTAGTTAACAGTTTCGCGCCAAACTGTAGACACAATCTTCTCGGCTATAGCCAAAATATCTTCTTGATCGATGAACGACATTTCAATGTCGAGCTGTGTGAATTCTGGTTGACGATCTGCGCGGAAATCTTCATCGCGGAAACAGCGGGCGATTTGGTAGTACTTCTCCATGCCCGCAACCATTAATAGCTGTTTAAACAACTGCGGTGATTGCGGCAAGGCATACCAAGAACCTGGTTGCAGACGAACTGGCACCAAGAAATCGCGAGCACCTTCGGGCGTTGATCGAGTTAGGTAAGGTGTTTCGATATCAAGAAATTCTTCAGAATCCATAACTCGACGAATCGCCGCGGTAACTTTTGAACGCATACGAAGATTAGCGGCTGGCTTTTCACGACGCAGATCTAAATAGCGATACTTCAACCGAACTTCTTCAGAGATATTGGCTTCATCGCCACTATCAACCGGAAACGGTAGTGCTGCAGCTTCGCTAAGCACAACAACTTCATCGGCCATAATCTCGATCTCACCTGTTGCAACATTTGTATTTTCGTTACCAGCTGGGCGTTCAGACACAACACCAGTGATCTTCAAGCACCATTCAGCCCGCAACATATTGGCGATAGCCTCATCGCGAATAACAACTTGAACCCAACCAGTGGCGTCACGGAAATCAATGAAAGCAACTCCGCCATGATCGCGACGACGCGCAACCCAACCAGCCAATGTGATGGTCTGCCCAACTTGGCTCTTGCGGATCGTGCCTGCCCCGTGTGTACGGATCAATTTAGCTACCTAGCTTTCCGTTAGTTCATCAAATCGAAGTTCGTAGTCCGACGCTTATTTCAAGGCGCTGGCTAAGGAGTCAAGTCTAACCGAGTTGGCGGTACCGCTGCTCATCTCTTTAACTTCAACAACCCCACTGGCCATCTCTTCATCACCAATTACTAGTGAATAACGAGCACCACTCTTATCAGCTATTTTCATTGCCGTTTTCAGAGCGCGGTCACCGAATGCCAACTCAACTTTAAAGCCGGCAGCACGTAGATCGGCTGCATACTTTAGGGCAGCGGATTTCGCGGCTTGACCCATTGGAATAATAAATAGGTCGCTTACAAAAGTCTCTGGAATAACAACGCCCTCGGCTTCTACGGCAAGTAGTGCGCGATCAAGTCCGATACCAAAGCCAATTCCAGTTATATCTTGGCCGCCAATTTCACCCATTAAGCCGTCATATCGACCGCCGCCACCGATACCTGATTGCGCACCTAATAAATCGTGTACGAATTCAAATGTGGTGCCGGTGTAATAGTCGAGACCGCGGACCATGCGGGGATTAATCGTGAAAGCAATACCCATGGCAGTTAGATGCTCTTGTACTTCAGCAAAATTAGCTTTGGATTCTGGCGACAAGTAATCCAATAAAATTGGCGCTTTTGCCATTAAGTCGCGTACTTCATCGCGCTTATCATCGAATAACCGCAATGGGTTTAACTTGGCGCGTTCTTTGGTCTCATCATCGAGATCAAGGCCAGCGATAAATTTCACGAGATCTACCCGATGTGCAGCACGTGATTCGGCATCGCCCAATGAGGTCATTTCTAGACGATATTTAGTAAGACCCAACTTTTTAAAGCCAGCATCTGCAATCGAAATTACCTCGGCATCAAGGGCGGCATCATGAGTTCCGATTGCTTCAATACCGATTGAATAAAATTGGCGGTATCGACCTTTCTGCGGGCGTTCAGCTCGGAAGAATGGTCCGCAGTAATAAACTTTGGCAGGAAGTGAACCTCGATCTAAACCATGTTCATTTACGGCGCGAAGCGCGCCAACTGTTCCTTCTGGACGCAAGGTGATCGAACGACCGCCACGATCTTCAAAGGTATACATCTCTTTGGAAACCACATCAGTTGATGCGCCGATACGGGTGAACAAATCGGTATCTTCAAAAATTGGTAGCTCTAGCAATTGATATCCGGCTGAACTAATAGCGCTCTCTAAAGTTGAGCGCACCCATGCGAAAGCGTTACTGCGCGGTGGTACGTATTCACTAACACCCTTGGGCGCCTGAAATTTCATGATCTGCTCGCTCTCGCCGCTTCAATTAAGTACGGATTGTTCTTGCGTTCATAGCCAATCTTAGTTTCTTGATGATGTCCCGGGAGAACTCTTATTTCATCATTTAGCGGTAAGACTTTCTTGATCAGGGTTTTCTGCATGTCCGAACTAGAACCGGTCGGCAAATCTGTGCGGCCGATAGAACCGGCAAAGAGAACATCGCCACTAACCAGCGTTTCGTCATCTACTAAAAACATCAAAGAACCTCGAGTATGACCTGGGCTATGAATAGCTTTAATTTTTAAGCCAACTAACTCAAATTCTTCGCCGCTCTTTAGCTCTTTTACCTCCTTAGGTTCGGTAAAAGTCATGGCACCTAACGTTGCTGCGAACTCGGGGCTTACCGCTGCCGCTGGATCAATTAATAGATTGCGATCTTCGCTATGAATGTAGGCCGGAATTCCGTAACCATCACAGATTGGCACGACTGAAAAAGTATGGTCCAGATGTCCATGAGTTAATAGAGTTGCTACTGGTTTTAGGCGATGCTTACTAAGCAGGTCTGCGAGCTCCATCGAAACATCGGGCATTCCTGGGTCAATGACGATGCATTCCGAACCTTCACCCGTTGCGAGAACCCAACAGTTGGTGGCATACATCTGGGCCGGGAAGCCTGCAACTAGCATCCTCACCCCACCCTTCCACGCTCAATTCCGAAGTCTTGAATAGACCCATTGGAAATACCCTAGGCGGACAGGGTACCTTTACCTTTCCAACCAACGACGTAGTGCGACGATGATTTCGATCATTTTTGTACATCGTCACCCAAATGTTTCGCCATCTATCAATTAACCCAATAGCGAAGGCTCTACCGAGAATTTCTCCAGAGCTACCGCGCTGAAAGGATCCACCATGACCGAGAATCCAATTAATCCCACCCAATCCCCCGCAGTTATATCTGCAGCATCAGCACTAATTGGGGACCCGGCTCGATTCGGTCGCGTTGGCGATGATGGCACTGTCTATGTAATTACCCCCGAAGGCGATAAGCCAGTTGGTTCCTACCCTGGCAAAAGTAATGACGAAGCACTTGCTTACTTCGTCCGTAAATTTGAAGCAATTGCATCTGAAGTCGCACTGCTATCTGCGCGAATTAAATCTGGCGCTATGGTTCCAGGAGATGCCACAACTGCCGTCGTAAAATTACGCGAGCAAGTTCGCGAACTAAACGGCGTTGGCGATCTGGCTGCATTAGCAGTTGCGGTTGAACAACTTTCTCCACTAATTGAAGATCATCGCGGCGCCTATGAGGCGAAGAAGGCTGCCGAAGAGATTGTTAAAGCTGAGCGTTTAGCTCAAGTATTAATTGAGAAAGAAAAGATTGTTGCAGAAGCTGAATCTCTTAGCGATTCAACTAGCTGGAAAGTAACTGGCGATCGCCTTAAGGCGCTACTCGATGAGTGGAAGTCAGCACCACGTTTAGATAAGAAGACTGATACCGATCTCTGGAAGCGCTTCTCATCATCACGAAATAAATTCGATAAGCGTCGTCGCACACACTTTGCTTCCCTTGAAGAAGTAACTGCTGTGGTATCTGAAGCCAAGAAGAAATTGGTAGCAGAGGCGGAAAGCCTTGCGACCTCAACTGATTGGGTTGCCACAGCTCGTCGCTTCAAAGCACTCATGGATGCTTGGAAAGCTGCCGGTCGCGGCAAGATGAGTGATGACACAAAGCTTTGGGCACGCTTTAAGGCTTCCCAAGATACTTTCTTTGCGGCCAAAAACGCTGACCTAGAAAAGCGCGAAGTAACAATGGGCGCAAACCTAGAAAAGCGTAATGCGCTCATCACTGAGATCGAGAAACTTCTTCCTATTACTGACTTAGCTGAGCAGAAGAAAGTGCTTCGCGAATTGCAGAACCAATGGAGCAAAATTGGTATGACTGCTCGTGACAAGCGCGCAGCCCTTGATGCTCGTTTAGAAGTTGTCGAAGCTGCTTATAAAGAAGCCGAAGCCACTATTTGGCGTAAATCTGATCCAGCTGCGAAGGCTCGTGCTGCCGATGTGGTTCGCCAACTTTCAGAGGCAATAGCCAATTACGAAAAGGCTGCTGCAAAAGCTACTGCTGCTGGAAATACTAAGAAGGCACAAGAAGCCGCAGACTCAGCAGTTGCTCGTAAGGTTTGGCTGGCTGAAGCTGAAAAGAATTTAGCTGAATTTAGTTAATTCACTAAGCGTTAATTATTGAAGGTGCGATAAACATCGTAAACCCCTTCAATATTTCTAACCGCACTTAGTACCGCATCTAGATGTGTTGCATCAGCCATTTCAAATGTAAATCTAGAAATTGCCGTGCGATCTTTTGAAGTTGTGACTGAAGCGCTCAAAATGTTTACATGTTGCTCAGATAGTGTGCGAGTTACATCTGCCAATAATCTTGCCCGATCAAGTGCTTCAACTTGGATATTTACCAGGAATACACTGGCCGCGCCAGCTAACCATTTCACAGCAACAACGCGCTCGCTTTGGTTATTCTTCAAGTCACCGGCATTAATGCAATCGCCACGGTGCACTGACACACCATTTCCTTTAGTTATGAATCCCATGATGGCATCTCCGGGAACTGGCGTGCAGCAACGGGCTAACTTCACATACACATCGCCGATACCAGCAACTTCGATAGAACTACTAGAGCGTCTGGAAGTTTGAACACCAGTTGGAAAAGTTGGTACAGTGGCTTCTGGGTGTGAGTCTTCCTCCCCCATTGAAGCGATTAACTTTTCAATAATTGACGCAGATGAAACGTGACCGTCACCTACTGCGCTATATAACGCTGAGATATCCGGGTAATGCAGTTCATGAGAGAGTTCTAACAAAGCATGACCCGCAAAAATCTTCTGTAATGGCAGACCGGCTTTGCGCATCTGACGGGCAATTGATTCACGCCCAGCTTCAATGGCTTCTTCGCGGCGCTCTTTGCTAAACCAAGCTTTAATCTTCGAGCGAGCACGAGGACTCTTCACGAAATTTAGCCAATCGCGACTTGGCGCAGCATGTTCACCTTTATTCAGAACCACCTCGACAACATCACCGTTATTTAATTTAGATTCAAGCGGTACTAACCGACCATTTACTTTTGCACCCGCGCAGCGATTACCTACGTCAGTATGAACTGAGTAAGCAAAGTCCACTGGCGTTGAACCACCTGGAAGTGCAATAACACTGCCCTTTGGCGTGAAAACAAAAACCTCTGGTGAACCTAAATCAAAGCGCAAAGAATCGAGAAATTCGGAGGGATCTTCGGTTTCCTTTTGCCATTCGTGCAACTGACGCAACCAAAGCATTTCTGGTGATGAAGATTTGGCCTCGTCACCCTGTTTGTACTTCCAGTGCGCTGCAATACCGAACTCAGCACGAGAATGCATGTCATAGGTGCGAATCTGAATCTCGATAGCTTTACCACTTGGCCCAATTACTGTGGTGTGCAGCGATTGATAAAGGTTGAATTTAGGCATCGCGATGTAATCTTTAAATCGACCCGGTACAGGTGACCAGCGCGCGTGGATCGCGCCAAGGACGGCGTAGCAATCACGAACATCCTCAACCAGTACTCGGATTCCAACGAGATCGTAAATGTCATTGAAGTCGCGACCACGAACCACCATCTTTTGATAAACGCTATAGAAATGTTTTTGTCGCCCAGTCACTGTGCACTTAACGCCATCGGCAAGTAGATCTGATTTAACGGCTTCGATTACTTCATTGGTAAGAGTTGTGCGAGCTGGATTACGTTCTGCCACTAACCGAGAGATCTCTAGAAACTTTTTAGGCTCCAGAACCTCAAAACTCAAATCCTCGAGTTCCCACTTGATTGCATTCATACCTAATCTATGAGCAAGTGGCGCATAGATATCTAGAGTTTCTCGAGCTTTGCGCTCTGCGGACTCGGGTGAAACATACTTCCAGGTACGCGCATTATGTAAGCGATCAGCCAATTTAATAAGTAAAACGCGAATATCTCGCGACATCGCCACGATCATTTTTCTTACCGTTTCAGCTTCAGCCGTTGGCCCATAAGTTAATTTGTCTAACTTAGTTACGCCATCTACTAAAAGTGCAATCTCTTCACCGAAATCTTTCCGCAATTGTGGCAATGAATAAGTCGTGTCCTCAACTGTGTCGTGCAGCAAAGCCGCGATTACTACCGCTTCGTTTAAACCAAATTCGGCCAAAATCGCAGCAACGGCAACTGGATGCGTTATGTAATCCTCGCCAGATTTACGCAGCTGGCCCGTGTGGGCTTCTTTGGCAACCAGGAATGCGCGTTGCAGATTCTCTAACTTATCGCCAGGATGATGCTCTGTTAAAGCACTAACCACCGGCGCTAACAGAGTGTCCATGATCGGATTCTAGTTAACAACACGGTGGTTAGTTACTTGAATAGCTAAGTTATTACTTCTTCTTGGCTTTACGTTTTGGTTGATTACGTGGGCCACGACTTTGGATCGCTTCTGTTCCAGCATCTGCTGTAACTGATGCAACTCCACCACGAGCATTTACGCGCTTAGCCAAAGCAATCATTGCTGGCTCACGCTCGCGCAGACCTGAGAGAACTTGTGGCGCTATAAATAGTGATGAGTAAGTACCGATAGCTAGACCGATAAATAAGGCTAGTGAAAGATCCTTCAGCGTTCCTGCTCCAAGTAGTCCAGCTCCTACGAAAAGAATCGAACCTACTGGAAGCAGCGCAATAATTGAAGTATTCAATGAACGCACGATGGTCTGGTTAACAGCCAGGTTTGTAGCTTGTGAGTAAGTTGATTTTCCAGTTGTTGTGATCGATTTAGTATTTTCGCGAACCTTGTCGAAGACAATAACCGTGTCATAAAGTGAGTAACCCAGAATCGTTAGGAAACCAATAACCGTAGCTGGCGTTACATCGAAACCGACTAGGGCATAAATTCCAACAGTGATAATCACGTCGTGTATAACAGCCACAATTGAGGCGATCGCCATTTTAGGTTCAAAGGCCATTGCTAGATAAAGCATTACCGCTAGCAAGAATGCGATCAGACCATAGAGAGCTTTTTTAGTGATCTCTTTACCCCAAGAAGGACCGATGATCTGGGTATCAATAGTTTCAACGTTTATCGCAAACTTGGCAGCGAGTGCGTCTTGAACCGCATTTGATTGCACAGTTGATAGGGAACCTGTTTGGACACGAATCTTGTCGTTGCCAACGGTCTGCACGATTACTTCTGAAGAAACGCCAGCAGATTCAACTGCCGAGCGAGCTTCTTCAACAGTTGCTCCAACTTTGGTTACTGTGTAACTAGATCCACCCTTGAACTCAATGCCTAGGTGTAAGCCTTGGAAAACAATGGTGCCAATCGAGATGGCTAGTAGTAGAGCTGATACTGCGTACCAGCGTTTGCGGGAAGCAATGAAATCAAATGAAGTCTCACCACTGTAGAGACGTGCACCTAGCGTTGTTCCGTGTGCCATTTCTTTACGCCCCCATGCCTGTGGTTGATACTTGAACGTTATTTGTTTCTTCGATGCCAGAACTCTTCTTGGATAAACCAGAGAGCGGATGACCGTTAGCATAGAATTTCCACTTTGAAAGAATCGTCATCATTGGTTTAGTGAATGCGAAGATAACGAGTAGATCCACCAAAGTTGTTAGACCTAGTGTGAACGCGAATCCGCGAACGCCACCTACAGCTAAGAAGTAGAGCAACACAGCAGCAATGATCGAAACCGAGTCAGCCACGACAATGGTTCGGCGGGCTCTTACCCAGCCAGTTTCAACGGCTGAACGTAGCGACTTGCCTTCACGTAGCTCATCTCGAATACGTTCGAAGTAAACGATAAATGAGTCAGCCGTAATACCAATGGCGACAATGATTCCGGCAATACCAGCTAACGTAAGCGTAAAGCCGATCCATTCACCGAGTAGTAGAACTAGCAAATAGATCATTCCGGCTGCAACTGTTAGCGAACCAACTGTTACTAGACCTAGACCGCGATAGTAAAGAACTGAATAAAGAAGTACGAGTCCTAGACCCAAACCACCAGCAAGCAGACCTGCTGAAAGTTGATCAGCACCAAGAGTTGGTGATACTTGCTGAACTTCACCACGATCAAATGCCAGTGGCAATGAACCGTACTTCAGAACATTTGCTAAGTCTTGAGCTTCTACTTGTGTGAAGTTTCCAGTGATCTGTGCACTGCCGCCACGAATAGCTTCATTAATTCGTGGAGCTGATACAACTAATCCATCAAGCACAATTGCGACCTGGTTCTGCGGAGCAGTTAAAGAAACTACACGAGCAGTTTGATCACCGAATGCTTTGGTACCTTCGCCATTAAAGGTAAGAGAGACGAACCAGTTACCACCAGTAGTGGTGTCAACAGCAGCGGTTGCTTTAGAAACTTGGCGACCAAGCACTTCGGCTCCGGCCAAAATATATTTTGCACCACCATCAGTTGAACAAGCAAGGATTACATCGGTTGCAACGTCGCTTCCGGTTCCTTGACGATTTTCTGGAATGGTGCAATCAAGAGCTGCATAAAGTGCATTTAATTCTGGGCTAATTCCAGCAGGTGGTGTTGCAGCTGCATCGGTAGCAGTTGTTGGAACGCCAGATGTTTCGGCAAGTACTTGACGGAAACGCAGTTCGGCAGTTTGGCCCACTAGCTCGATAACGCGACGACCACTTTCGCCTGGAACTGAAATTACGATCTGACGATTAGTACCTGAACCTTGTGACGCGACTTCACTCTCGGCAACACCTAGTGAGTTAACACGTTGACGAATGATCGAAACAGCTTGATCAATTGCTTCAGATGTGACTTTGCCAGTCTCGCCCGCGCCAATGCGTGGCTGCAAGGTAACGCTCGTGCCGCCGCGTAGGTCTAGACCTAAACGAACGGCAGTTGCACCTTGGATGAAAACGGCAGCAATTAATAGGACAAAGGCGCCAGTCAAGATCGCAAGTGTGCGAGCTGGACGACCGGTGCTCTTAATAGGTTTTGTAGGTGTTGACATAAGAGGTGAGTCTAGGCGTCATTTAGCGGTGTGTCGAAAAGCGAAGCAGCGCCAGCAGGCGCGACTTTGCCCAAATGTGACCAACCAAGAGCGGTAGCCACTCGACCACGCGGGGTACGCGCCATAAAGCCATTTCGGACCAAAAACGGCTCGGCTACCGACTCAACTGTCTCGGTTTCCTCGCCTACCGCTATCGCCAAAGTTGAGAGACCCACTGGTCCCCCGCCAAATCTTTCAACCAACGCAGTTAGAACTGAGCGGTCAAGACGATCAAGGCCGGCGGCATCTACTTCATACATCTCAAGAGCTTCGTTTGCATGATCAAGTGAGAGTTTGTTCGAACCTTTAACTTGGGCGTAATCGCGAACTCTGCGAAGTAACCGGTTAGCGATACGTGGTGTTCCACGTGAACGACTAGCAATTTGTTCAATGGCTTTAGCCTCTATCGCCAATCCCAACAACGCGGCAGAACGCGCAATCACTTGAGCCAATTCTGATTCGGCATAGAAATCTAATTGCGCGGTAAATCCAAAACGATCACGCAACGGGCTTGGCAATAAACCGGCCCGAGTTGTGGCACCAACTAGTGTGAATCTGGGAAGTTCTAACGGAATCGCAGTTGCGCCAGGTCCTTTACCAACTACCACGTCGACTCGAAAATCTTCCATCGCTAGATATAGAAGTTCTTCAGCAGGTCGTGGCAATCGATGGATTTCATCAATGAAGAGAATTTCACCTTCGACCAATGAAGAAAGAATTGAAGCTAAGTCGCCTGCGTGGGTAATTGCTGGCCCAGAAGTAATTCGAATCGGAACTTGCATTTCGGAAGCCAGAATTAGCGCGAGAGTTGTTTTACCCAGTCCTGGTGGGCCGCTTAATAGAATGTGATCCGCGCTAGTGCCGCGATGTTTAGCCGCTGTTAGTAGCACATCTATTTGCTGACGCACGCGCTCTTGTCCAATGAATTCTTGCAAGTCTTTCGGGCGCAGCGCACCTTCAGCCGCCGATTCATCTAAACCTGCAACAGGTGAAATTAAGCGATCCTCGTTATCCATTATTTGCGGCCACCACTTTGCAGCGCACGTTTCAAGAGCTCGCTCATCTCTAATTCCGCGGGTTCAATCCCGTCGCCTTGTAACTCATTAACCACAGTAGTTATTGCGCGATCGGAATCTTTCGGCGCAAAGCCCAATGAAATCAAGGCGTTTGTTAACTGTTCACGCCAAACCGGTTGATGGCTATTAACGCGTCCGCCCTCAGACAAATCAGATAACTTTCCTTTTAACTCAAGAATCAAACGTTGCGCGCCCTTTCGGCCAATACCCGGAACACGTTCGATCGCTGCAATATTCTCGGTGGTGATTGCGCTAGCTAATTCTGCGGGTGAAAGCGAACCTAGAATCGCAAGTGCCACCTTAGGACCGATGCCACTAACCGTTTGAACTTGTTCAAATAATTGCTTAGATTCAGAAGTTAGAAAGCCATAAAGCGTTAATGATTCTTCGCGAACAACTAGCGAGGTATGAAAAGTGACAACGGTTCCAAGATTGAGATGGGCCGCCGCATTCTGCGTTAAATTGACCGAAAGTCCGACACCGCCAACTTCAACGACAGCTCGATCTAACGAGATTGCTTTAATCTCACCAGTAATCGTGGCAATCATTTCTTAGTTGTTCCCGTCTTTTTAAGTAGCGCTAAACGTTTCTTCTCTTTGGCCAGCGCATCTGCAATTTTAGTATTGCCACCACCGCGCCAGATATGACAGATTGCTAAGGCTAATGCGTCAGCGCTATCGGCTGGCTTAGGGGCTGCATCTAATTTCAAAATATTTAACACCATTTTACCTACCTGAGCCTTGTTCGCTCGGCCGGAACCAGTAACAGCTGCCTTAACCTCACTCGGCGTATGCATCACAACTTTGGTCTGGTTGCGAGCTGCCAGCAATAACGCGATTCCGGCAGCTTGAGCTGTGCCCATAACGGTACGCAAATTATGTTGCGAAAAAACTCGCTCAATAGCAATGACATCTGGTTTGAATTCGGTAATCCAAAGTTGTATTTCTCGTTCTAACTGTAAGAGCCGAGACTCAGTTGGATCCTCAGAAGAAGTAAGAATGACTCCGACCGCAACCATCTGTAACGGAGCGCCAATGGATCCTTCAACGACGCCAATACCGCAACGCGTTAAACCTGGATCAATACCTAGAACTCTCACTTGCTAAGCCTAGATACTGGCTCAGACATGTTAAGTCAGGCTCGCCATTACCTCATCGGATACATCAAAGTTACTAAATACGTTCTGCACATCATCTAGTTCTTCAATCGCATCGATTAACTCAAAAACTTTAGTAGCACCTTCGGCATCAAGTGGAATTGTCATCGATGGTAGGAAGGAAGAATCTGCAGACTCATAGTCGATTCCTGCGCTTTGAAGTGCAGTTCGAACCACGACTAGATCACTCGCTTCGCAGACAACTTCAAACGATTCACCTAAGTCATTAACTTCCTCGGCGCCAGCATCGAGAACTGCCTCAAGAATCGAATCTTCAGTTAGTTCGCCAATCTTTTTAACGATGATCACACCTTTGCGATTAAACAAATAGGCAACTGAACCTGGATCAGCCATGCTGCCACCGTTGCGAGTAACTGCAACGCGAACTTCTGATGCAGCACGATTGCGACTATCGGTTAAACATTCGATCATGATCGCGACACCATTAGGGCCATAACCTTCATACATAATGGTTTGCCAATCGGCGCCACCAGATTCCAAACCTGCTCCGCGCTTTACCGCTCGATCAATATTGTCCGCGGGCATTGAATTCTTTTTAGCTTTTGCGATTGCGTC
The DNA here is from genome assembly GCA_964624105.1 of uncultured Candidatus Planktophila sp. GTDB lineage: Bacteria > Actinomycetota > Actinomycetes > Nanopelagicales > Nanopelagicaceae > Planktophila. The sequence goes on from CAZUWN010000001.1 coordinate 79,765, forward strand.
AAAGAGCGTTGGATTGCCATCAATATCCGGGCCACCATTACGTGAGGCAACTTCGATCGCCTTAATTAATTTGGCAAAGTTCTTCGCACGACGACTATCGATAATCGCCTTCTTGTGCTTTGTCGTTGCCCACTTGGAATGGCCGGACATGATCTACCCCCTAGAAATTTCACCGTAACTACCGATGAAAGTTATGGAACTACTTTACCGCAGCCTTTTCCAAAGCCGGACGCGCTACCGATTCAATAAAGAAGCGATGAATTCGATTGTCCCCCGTTAGCTCGGGATGAAAACTGGTAGCTAATAGTCCGCCTTGGCGCACCGCAACTGCGTGGTCAAACGTTGCCAGTACTTCGACATTTGGCCCTACTGATTCCACCCAAGGTGCTCGAATGAAGACGGCGCGCACTGGTGGATTAGTTATGCCAGCAAATTCTAAATCTGTCTCAAAGGAATCAACTTGGCGACCAAAAGCATTTCGACGAACTGTGATGTTCAGGCCACCAAAAGTTTCCTGACCAACACCAGCATCCAATATGCGATCAGCGAGCAAGATCATGCCGGCACAAGAACCATAAACCGGCATTCCAGCAGATATGCGAGCCTTAAGCGGTTCGAACATGTCGAAGCTACGAGCAAGATTCGCTATTGCAGTTGATTCCCCACCAGGTAGCACAAGCGCATCTACTGCAGCTAGCTCACTTGGACGGCGAATGATGCTGGCGTTAACGCCACATTCTTCAAGTGCGAATAGGTGTTCACGAAAATCGCCTTGCAGCGCTAGAACACCAACTCGCATGATTGAAACCTAAATTACCAACCGCGCTCAGCTAGGCGATGGGCAACTGGCAGATCAGCAACGTTAATGCCAACCATTGCATCGCCTAAGCCACGCGAAACATCAGCTAAAACTTTTGCATCATCAAAGAATGTTGTCGCTTTAACGCAAGCTGCAGCACGTGATGCTGGATCGCCAGATTTGAAAATACCAGAACCGATAAATACGCCATCGGCGCCCATCTGCATCATTAGCGCAGCATCGGCAGGAGTTGCGATTCCGCCAGCAGTGAAAAGAACTACTGGTAATTTGCCGGTCTGGGCAACTTCTTTAACTAAATCAAAAGGAGCTTGCATGTTCTTGGCGGCTACATAAAGTTCATCTTCACGAAGTGAAGTTAGCCGACGAATCTCGCCACCAATTGCGCGCATATGAGTCATTGCATTTGATACATCGCCAGTTCCTGCTTCGCCCTTTGAGCGAATCATGGCTGCACCTTCATTAATACGACGAAGTGCCTCGCCTAGATTGGTAGCACCGCATACAAAAGGAATTGTGAAATTCCACTTATCAATATGGTTTTCGTAATCAGTTGGTGTTAAAACCTCAGATTCATCGATGTAATCGACACCTAAGCTCTGCAAGATTTGTGCTTCAACAAAATGACCAATGCGCGCCTTTGCCATAACTGGAATCGAAACAGCGGCCTTAATTTTTTCAATCATGTCTGGATCTGACATACGAGCAACGCCACCTTGCGCACGAATATCTGCAGGCACGCGCTCGAGCGCCATAACTGCAACAGCTCCTGCTGCTTCAGCAATCTTGGCTTGTTCAGCGTTAACCACGTCCATAATGACGCCGCCTTTAAGCATCTCGGCCATGCCGCGCTTGACTCGTGCTGTTCCTACATTCTGGCTCATGCAGATGCTCCTAGTTATGTTTTCTTGGCAAGTTTTTAGCTCGCGATCAGGGTGCTTACTCTACTTTGAATCAGGTGAAGTTGGCGCGGCGAGCGTGAATTCAGGCTTGCGATCGGTCAAGGCCACCCAGACTGAACCTGCTGCAAACTTAATCTCACTGCCATCGGCCAAGGTCCAGGTAGTGCCAGATTCGGAAGTTGGCCTGCTCCAGTTAGCTTTAAACGAACGCCCATCGCGCAAGATGTAGCCAGTGCCGGTTCCGACAGTTTCAGAAAGAGGTGTGTAACTACCATCAGAACCGCGATAAATGGAATCTGACATTTCAACGGATTGAATTACGAATGTAGTTGGGCCCAACTGTTTGCCACCGGCTGCGAAATTTGCAATGCCGCCATTGCTTAACAACCAACGTTTTTCAGCTTTTGACCAGGTTGCTTCGTATTTTGATGCTGGCCAACGCAGCGATACCGAATCAATTGCCACGCCGCCTGCTGGTGCATCACCGAAACTCCAACCGACTGATTTAGAAATAGCTATATCTCGACCATCGACCTTAACTTTTTCCAGAAGTAAGTCACCTCGTAAGACCATGTCATACGGTGCCGACCT
>CAZUWN010000001.1:82174-84134 GCA_964624105.1 uncultured Candidatus Planktophila sp.
TCGACCTGTTCAATGTAAACAACGTCAGCATCTTCTATCCCGATCTGCGGACGAGCACTTGAAGTGTCATCTATTTTCACTACCAGAATCGGCCCATCGGTACCAATGCGCCCACTAATCGAATTGTAAGTTACCTCATCCTGTGCCGGTGTTGAGTCCTCGTCGCTTGCGCAACCTGATAGCGCGAGAGAGCAAACCACAAAAGCAAAAATTAATTTAGATCGCATCGGCTTCAAACTCATAAGTAACTGGCAACGGCGCTGTGCCGGCTAGACGGAATAATCTAAATACTAACTTGCTACGGATCAACTGAGTGCGTGTAACAGATTCGACATGAATAGAGATGGCGACTTTAATCTTGTCGGTGAGTTGATCGAGTTCATGTAGCAGCGCCTGATCGGAATTAGCCAAAATGCTTTCCCGCTCAGCCAGCATCATTCCTAGGGCTCCGGATAAAACACTCTCGGCACTTGAGCGATCTTCGATATCGGCTCCTCGTGCTTGATACGCACTTGCCGTAAGCAACAGCGAGGTAGCTGGATCTGTTATTGAACTGCGAGCGACTTCAAGTGCGATGGCGGCTCTACGCTGCAAGAGCGAATCAAGAGTTGCCCAACTAGTTTCAACTCGATGATGTAAACGATCTAATCGACTGGCTGAGAAAGTTAGATACCAAAAGATTAATACTGCCAGACCTGCGAAGAGAATTACGTTTTTCATCTTTAATCTCTCCCTAACAATCTTGTCCAAGAACGGCTCTCTGACGTTAATGAAACTTTCTGACCACTAACCATAGCTAGTTCGTAGACTTCAAAAATCTCTTCGCCAACTTGGCCCCAGTCAAATCTTTGGGCATGGACTGCGCCTGCTGCTGCCAATTCTCGTCGCTTGGTTTCATCACGCAATAAATCGATAATCACTTTCGCTAGATTTTCAGAATTTTCAGATTCAAAGAGTGCGCCGTATTGACCATTGCCTAAAACATCGGCAAAGGCGGGGATATCACTGGCAACTACTGCTGCTCCCCCGGCCATCGCTTCAGCCAGGATGATGCCAAAAGATTCACCGCCGGTATTTGGTGCAATGTAAAGTGAAACACTTGCTAAAAAGTCAGCCTTATCTTCTTCACTGATCTTGCCCAAGAATTCAACCCGATTCCGAAGCTGGGGATCAACCTTCGCTAAAACTTCTTCGCTATCGCCAGGACCAGCAATTAGCACGCGAATATCTGGGATGAAGCGCGAAATAATCGGCAATGCATCAAGAAGAACAGGTAAACCTTTACGGTCTTCTTCGAAACGTCCTAAGAAACCAATTGTGTTGCCTTGCCATTCTGGGCGAGATGAACCATCGCGATAATTATCGGCATAAATTCCATTTGGAATCACAATCGCATCGGTCTCTAGATGCGCGGTAAGCGTTAATCGAGCAGATTCACTTACGGCAATACGAGCCGAGAGTTTCTCAATAACTGGTTCCAGAATGGGTCCAATGGCGAAAATAGCTTTTTGGTATTTTGCCGCCGCATGAAATGTGCCAACCATTGCGCCTTCGCCAGCCCAACAGGCAAGGAGTGATAGTGAAGGTATCGCTGGCTCATGCAAGTGGAGCAAATCAAAGTCACCATCATTGATCCAGCTACGGACTCGACTATTCGCGCCAACGCCAAACAACACTCGAGCAACTGCGCCGTTATAAGGAATCGAAACTGCGCGACCAGCACTAACAACATAATCAGGCAGATCTTCACTTTCAGTTGCCGGTGCCAGTACTTCAACATGATGCCCGTTATTAATCAAGAACTCAGCTAGATCGCGAATATGGTTTTGGACTCCACCTGGAACATCCCAACTGTACGGACAAACAAGTCCGATTCTTAATTTGCGATTTATCATGAACGCTCCACAAAGTCGCCATCAACCCAGATGCGTTGCAACATATGCCAATCTTGCGGGTGCTC
>CAZUWN010000001.1:84234-85440 GCA_964624105.1 uncultured Candidatus Planktophila sp.
ACTGTAACTAGTGGAATACCTTGGCTGCAGAAGTACGACCCGGCATGATCCCAATTACCTGCATGCGGCAAGGCAACTACTACCCCGCGCTTGCTGCGCACAGGTTCGAGCAGCAGTTCGGCATCATTTACCGTAACGGTCGCCTGGATACGTTTGGTATCCCAATCGGGGGAACGAAAGGTGTCACACCAATACCGCAAATATGAGCGCATTCCAGCTTGTGACAAATTTCGTAAATCTTCATTGGTGAGTTCAGGTACAACTCTTTTCAAATTACTTTCTAACCTTTGAAAACTTTTCCCGTTCTTAGCACTAACGCGATCAGCGACAAATTCAAAAAATCGATAAGCGCTCTTTTCCGGCAACCAGCGAACTATGCGCCATCCCGCAAAGTAGGCAACGGCAGTTAAGTCCTCGGCCTTCATTACTTCGTGGCTTTCCAAACGATTCGCAAACGTTGTAAAACAGTTACCACGCTTGCCAAAGCAAGTGCCCAAATGCCTACAGTTAATATGTAATCAACGCCTAATCCAGTGAAACCAATTGCAGTTAAGAGAATCATTAACCGTTCAGTGCGTTCGGCAAAACCACCTTTGCATTCAATCTGCAAACTTTCAGCTTTGGCTCGAATATAAGAAACTAGAAATCCCGCGACGATAGAGACCAGCAGAACATAAGAAAGCGCATCATTGTTCTGAGCGAGATAGATAAGTAAGCCGAGTGCAATAGCCGAATCGGTAACGCGATCGATGGTGGAATCTAAGAATCCACCCCATCGGCTCGGTCCTTGCTGTGAAAGTCTGGCCATCGTGCCATCGAATAGATCACTTAGTGCCAAGCAACAGATAGCAACCGTGCCGCCAAATAAATGTCCGTTTGGATATGCGATTAACGAGGTAGCGATAACCCCAATCGCACCGATCGTGGTGACTGAATTAGGTGTCAACCCGATGCGCAGCAAACCTCGCGCAGTTGGTGAAATTAGTCGCACCACCGCGGGCTTAAAAATGTCACTAATCATCGTGTCCCATCGTAGGCTGTAGACATGAGTTCAACTAACTTACGCGTCCATATATATGGTCACGAGAGCGCCTTTTTGGCTGAGGTTGCTGCTGAATTCAATGGAACTATTAGTGCGCAGGGCGTGGTCGAGTCAGACTTGGCCATCTTTGCAATTAACCCGAACTCGGGCATCTCCCCCGAATC
>CAZUWN010000002.1:0-14374 GCA_964624105.1 uncultured Candidatus Planktophila sp.
TGTATAACCTCGATGAATCAATCCGTGACTTTGCTCGCGCATCACTAAATTACGGATTACAGCGAAAGTACCCGGTTTATCTTTCAACTAAGAACACAATTCTAAAAGCCTACGATGGCCGCTTTAAAGATATCTTCGAAGATATTTACCAAGCTGAATTCAAGGCGCAATTTGAAGCAGCTGAAATTTGGTACGAGCACCGCCTAATTGATGACATGGTTGCTATGTCATTGCGCATGGAAGGTGGCTACGTCTGGGCATGTAAGAACTACGACGGTGATGTGCAATCAGATACCGTCGCACAGGGTTACGGCTCACTTGGTTTGATGACATCAGTTTTGATGACACCAGATGGAAAGATTGTGGAATCTGAAGCAGCGCACGGCACAGTGACTCGTCACTATCGTGATCACCAAAAGGGCAAAGCAACTTCAACAAACCCAATCGCATCAATCTTTGCTTGGACTCGTGGCTTAGCCCACCGCGCAAAGCTTGATAACAATGCCGAGTTAGCCGATTTCTGTGACACGCTAGAACGTGTTTGTATTGAAACTGTTGAACAAGGCAAGATGACAAAGGATTTGTCGCTCTTGATTTCAAAGACAGCTCCTTACCAAACTACCCAAGAGTTCTTGGCTTCAATCGATGAAAATCTAAAAAAGGCTATGGCTAAATAGTCAATAGTTTTAAGAAAAATCCCCGCCGAATAATCTCGGTGGGGATTTTTCGTTTTTAAATGCTGCTAAATAGGAGTTATTCATATTCAAATGAGGGTTAGCCCTTAGAACTTTCCTAGTCAGCGTTAACTACACAGGTCTACCTTCAATCTCAACTGATGCGCCTCTATGCGTATCTAACCAAGGAGAAGATATGCCTGATTTCATCGCTCCCGGCCAGCCCGGCAGCAAAGTTGTTTATCAATCGCGTTATGACCATTGGATAAATGGTAAATATGTTGCACCAGATTCTGGCCAGTATTTTGATAACGTAACGCCAGTTACCGGAAAAGTTTTCTGCGATGTGGCTCGTGGAAATGCCAAAGATATTGATAAAGCACTTGATGCAGCTCATGCAGCAGCTCCGGCTTGGGGTAAAACTTCAGCAACCGAACGCGCAATTATTCTTAACAAAATTGCTGATCGTATGGAAGCAAATGTTGAAGCTATTGCAGTTGCCGAAACTTGGGAAAATGGAAAGCCAATTCGCGAAGCGCTCTACGTTGATATTCCGCTTGCGATTGATCACTTTAGATATTTTGCAGCAGCAATTCGCGCACAAGAGGGCAGCGCTGGTGAGTTAGACCACGACACTGTTGCTTATCACTTCCACGAACCACTTGGTGTAGTTGGCCAAATCATTCCGTGGAACTTCCCAATCTTGATGGCAGTTTGGAAGTTGGCACCGGCACTAGCTGCAGGAAACTGCGTAGTGCTTAAGCCAGCTGAACAAACCCCAGTCTCAATTCTCTTCTTAATGGACATCATCAAAGATCTCTTGCCAGATGGCGTGGTTAATATCGTTAATGGCTTCGGCGTAGAAGCAGGTAAACCACTTGCATCTTCACCACGCATTGCCAAGATCGCATTTACCGGTGAAACCTCAACTGGTCGATTGATCATGCAATATGCATCTGAAAATATAATTCCGGTAACCCTTGAATTAGGCGGCAAGAGCCCGAATATCTTCTTCAACGATGTGGCTGCTGAGGATGATGCTTTTTATGACAAGGCGCTCGAAGGATTTGCGATGTTTGCAGTTAACCAGGGCGAAGTATGTACCTGTCCTTCACGCGGCCTAATCGAGGCCAAGATCTATGACAAGTTCTTGGGCGATGCCACTGCTCGCACAAACGCAATCAAAATGGGACATCCGTTAGATCTTTCAACCATGATGGGTGCTCAAGCAAGCACTGATCAATTAGAAAAGATTTTGTCCTATCTAGATATCGGCAAGAAAGAAGGCGCAAAAGTAATTACTGGTGGCGAGCGCGTTGAACTCGACGGCGAACTATCTGGCGGTTACTACGTAGCACCAACAATTTTCGAAGGAAATAACAAGATGCGAATTTTCCAAGAGGAAATTTTCGGTCCAGTTGTTTCGGTAACGAAATTTGACGGCTTCGATCAAGCAATGGAAATTGCAAATGACACCTTGTACGGCTTAGGTGCTGGTGTCTGGTCACGTAATATTAATACTGCCTATCGTGCCGGTCGCGAGATTAAAGCTGGTCGCGTTTGGACCAACTGCTATCACGCTTACCCAGCAGGTGCGGCATTTGGCGGTTACAAATCATCAGGTATCGGTCGCGAGAATCATAAAATGATGCTCGATCATTACCAACAGACCAAGAACTTGTTAGTCTCATACTCACCGAACAAACTTGGTTTCTTCTAAATCGCTCTCCAAATAGGTAAAGTTAAAATGCAAGACTAGGAGTACTAATGGCGCTGCCGTCGCGAGTGGATTTAACACCTGCGGCGGCAGAGCTATTGGTAAAGCTTTCTAAAATAAATGGTCCACTGATGTTTCATCAATCTGGTGGCTGTTGCGATGGTTCATCACCAATGTGCTATTTAAAGGGTGAATTTCGAGTTGGTGGCGCCGATGTACTAATCGGTGAACTAAAAATTGCCGAATTAGCTGAAGCAATTCAAGTCTGGATGTCGGCTGAACAATTTGAATATTGGAAACATACCCACTTAACAATTGATCTTGTCATTGGTCGCGGCGGAGGATTCTCACTGGAAAGCCCCGAAGGTAAGCGCTTTTTAATTCGTTCTCGTTTATTTAGTGAAACCGAATGGGCGCTTCTTGAGAATTCACCGGTTTTAACTGGTGCCACAATCGGGGAGTAAAAAACCCCGCCGATTAATATCGGCGGGGCTTTTATTAAACTTGAATTAGATGCGCTCACCAGTTGTTGCATTGAATAGGTGAACTGCAGCTGGGTTAGCAGTAACAGTGATTGTCTGTCCTGGCTTTGGTGGATTCTTTGGATCCCAACGCACAATTACTTGAGCGCCTTCTTCAGTGACGTTTGCAAACTTAACTGAAGAATCAACTGGAGTTCCATAAACGAATGCATCAGCACCTAGTTCTTCAACAACTTCAACTAGAACATCAAAGCCAGTAGAAGAAGGCGTGAAGCCTTCTGGACGAATACCAACTGTAATTGTTGCACCAGCACTTGCTGGAACCGCAAGACTTAGTCCGCCTAGCTTTGCTTGCCCACCTGATACAGGTGCATTTAGCAAGTTCATCGCAGGAGAGCCAATGAAGCCAGCAACGAAAGCATTTGCTGGATTATCGTAAAGATTACGTGGGGTATCTACTTGTTGTAGGAAACCATCTTTTAGAACTGCTACGCGATCGCCCATTGTCATAGCTTCAACCTGGTCGTGTGTTACGTAAACAGTTGTGATTCCAAGACGACGCTGCAATGCAGCAATCTGAGTACGTGTAGCTACACGCAACTTGGCATCAAGGTTTGAAAGTGGTTCATCCATTAAGAAAACTTGTGGTTCGCGAACAATCGCACGACCCATAGCAACGCGCTGACGTTGTCCGCCAGAAAGTGCCTTTGGCTTGCGATCTAGGTATGGCTCGAGGTCGAGCAACTTTGCTGCTTCTTTAACGCGACGTTCACGTTCTTCTTTTGGCTTGCCAGCGATCTTTAGGGCGAAGCCCATGTTCTCGGCAACAGTCATGTGTGGGTAAAGCGCATATGACTGGAATACCATCGCGATGTCGCGATCTTTTGGCGCAACATTTGTTACGTCGCGATCACCGATTAAAATACGACCGGCATCGATTTCTTCAAGTCCAGCCAACATACGAAGTGATGTTGATTTACCGCAACCTGAAGGACCAACTAGAACGAGAAATTCACCATCATTAACAGTGAGCTCGAGTTCATTAACTGCAGGCACAGTTGTGCCTGGGTAGATACGTGATGCTTTGTCGAATACGACATTTGCCATTTGATTTCTTCCTTATCCGGGCAGGTACGTGCCCGACGATCCGTTGGAGTAAGGCGATTACGGCGGATGCCGTGATCGGTGCGCAAAGGCTACCCACCGAGTGCGGGAAAGGGCAATATCAGAAGCGAAACCCCGTTCGTGGCGCGTATAGTTGGGGTTCTCATGGAGCCCCACTCGCTTAGCCAGATTCTGGGCAATATTGCCGTCGTTTTTCTCTTAATCCTGTTGGGCTCGATATTTGTGGCTGCCGAAATCGCCCTGATCTCCCTACGCGAAAGCCAGATTAAGCAGATAGCTCTAAAGGGCAAACGAGGCGCCCGGGTTGCGGCATTGGCCGAAAATCCAAACCGATTCTTAGCGGCAGCTCAAGTGGGCGTGACTTTCTGTGGATTTTTATCAGCAGCCCTCGGCGCCGAACGGTTAGGCGTTTATGTCGAACCTGAGTTAATAAATTTGGGGCTCTCCGAAGGTGTAGCAGCATTGGTATCGCTAATTGGCATCACGATCGTGATCGCCTATTTCTCACTTGTTTTCGGTGAGTTAGTTCCAAAGCGGTTAGCGCTATTTCGTACTGAATCTATCGCTATAGCTTCAGCTGGCATCATCGATTGGTTAGCAAAACTCTTCCGCCCAGTGATTTGGTTACTCTCAAAATCAACTGACTTTGTGGTTCGCATTTTTGGAATAGATCCAACCGAACAACGAACTCAGATTTCTGAAGAAGAGCTCCTAGATCTAGTTGCTGGACACGCTGCACTTAGCGATGAAGAACGTGACATCGTTGAAGAAGTATTTAATGCTTCAGAACGACAGATTCACGAAGTGATGGTTCCACGCACCGAAGTAGATTTTATGGATGCATCATTCACAGTTGGCAAGGCCATTGGGTTAGCAATTGATAAAGCTCATTCCCGATATCCAGTTGTAAGAGGATCATCTGATGAAGTAATTGGGTTCATCCATGTTCGCGACTTGCTTGATACTTCACTAGTAACTCCTGGTGGAAAAATCCAAGAGTTAGTACGTAACATTATATTTTTGCCGGGCACTAAAGGTATTTTGCCGGCGCTAACTGAGATGCGCAAAAAAGGTCAACATTTAGCAATCGTCCTCGATGAGTACGGCGGCACAGATGGCATCATTACTTTAGAAGACTTGGTCGAATGCTTAATCGGTGATATTCGCGATGAATATGATGGCCATGAGCAAGAGATTGCCTATGAAGCACGTACCAACGACTTTGAAATCGATGGTTTGACCTCGCTTGAGGACTTACTTGATGATGCTGGAATCGAGATACCTGAAGGCCCTTATGAAACTGCAAGCGGCTTTGTCATGCACTTTCTCGGGCGAATCCCAGTAGAAAACGATGTGGTCAGCGTAAACGGCTTGCGAATAACTGTCTTATCGATGGAAGGCAAGCGAGCAGGCCAGCTTTTAATCTCACGCAACGCATAATTCATGCGAGAATAAACCTTATGAGCGCGCAGAAAAGAATTCTTTCGGGGATTCAACCGACCAGTGAATCTTTTCACTTGGGTAATTATGTGGGCGCTTTAAAGCAATGGGTTGCGCTGCAAGATGGCAACGATGCTTTTTACTGCATCGTTGATTTACATGCGCTATCTGGCGAAATCGATCCAACGTTATTGCGAAAGCGAACGCTGGCATCTGCTGCCCAGCTAATTGCAATGGGGATCTCGCCTGAAAAATCTACTCTCTTTGTGCAGTCCCAAGTTCCGCAACATAATCAATTGGGCTGGATTATGGAGTGCATGGCTGGTTTTGGTGAAGCCAGCCGCATGACGCAATTTAAAGATAAGTCCGCTAAAGGTGGCGCAGATTCGGCTCGGGTAGGTCTATTTACTTATCCAATGTTGCAAGCTGCCGACATTCTTTTATATCAGGCTCATCAAGTTCCAGTTGGTGAAGATCAACGTCAACATATTGAGTTAACTCGCGATCTCGCAACTAGATTTAATACCCGCTTCGGCGACACTTTCCGAATTCCCGAAGGCTACATTCTTAAATCTGGCGCCAAGATTTATGACTTACAAGACCCAACTGCCAAGATGAGCAAATCTTCTGGCTCAACTTCTGGGGTACTTGAAATTATGGATACCCCCGAATCAAATGCCAAGAAAATTAAGAGTGCCGCAACGGATGCAGAGCGAGAAGTGAAATTTGATGAGAAAGCAAAGCCTGGCATCAGCAACTTACTTACAATCCATTCAACTTTGTCAGGCAAGTCCATTGCTGACTTAGAAGCTGAATTCGCTGATAAAGGCTACGGAGATTTCAAGGGCGCAGTTGCTGAAGTAGTAGTTGAATATTTCCGGCCAATTCGTGCCAAAGCACTTGAATTACTGGAAGATGAGGCGCACTTACTCACAATCCTGCACGAGGGTTCCCGCAAAGCTCGCGAAGTAGCAGCCGAAACCATAAATACAACTTACCGAAATCTAGGTATCGTCCAATGATTCGCAAAGCCTTATTTTTAAGCGTTGCAATCATCGCTTCTGCAGTTGTGCCCGTAACTTCTAATGCAGCAACCGCCGTTAACATCTGCGTTGCATATGATTTAGGTGGCCCCGGGGATCGTTCCTACAACGACGCAGTTCTCGCTGGTTTAACGAAAGCAAAGAAAACTCTTAATTTTACTTTCGAAGGTTTCATTACTGATGGCAGTGCAGCTGACCGAGAAAAGCGACTTCGTGCGATGATCGCTAAAGGCTGTTCGCCAATTCTGGCAATTGGCTCTGGTTATGCAAAATTGATGACGAATTTATCCGCAGAATTTCCAAATCAACAGTTTTCTATTCTAAATGATGCATCAGTAGCTAGTTTGAATGTTGCTTCACTTATTTTTAACGATAAGCAGGTTGGTTACTTGGCAGGCTCAGCTGCAGCTCGAGTTTCTAAAACTGGCAAAGTTGCCTTGATCTCAAACTCCGCAAACTTAAATTTAGAAACCGGTTTTGCGCTCGGGGCAAATGCGGCGAAGAAAAAGGTAAAGATAACTTCAAAAAGTGCAACTACTGGCTTAGCTGATTTAACAAAATCACTGATCGCCGAAGGTAATGATGTGATCTTTGTTGCCGTTGCTGGCTCGGTTAACGAAATATTTGCAGCAACTGTTAAATACAACGAAGCAAAGAAGAAAAACGCTGCTGAAGTTGGCGTAATTACCATTGAGCCCGATCAATATTTAACTGTTACATCTGCGAACCAAAGATATTTGCTTGGTGCTATTTCTAAACGAGTAGATAATGCGATACTTGATTTAGTAGCGTCGGCAATTAAGGATCAACAGATCAGCGACATTTTGGATCCAGTTCAGGGCATTTATGGGCGTAGTTATGGCATTACCGGCGGCAATATTGAGCTCACAATTTGGGCGCCAAAACTTCTAGCTTTCAAGGCTTCGATTGCTGCTGCCTCCCGCACAGCTGCCAAACTTTAAAGTTCGCATATAGAGTTTTCACAATCGTTACCTATTTTTAGCCTATTTTTGGAAATTTCGTTGGGATAAATGCCCTTTTGATACTAGGCTCATCAGTACTAAGAGGAGCTATTTGAGCGGTACTTATGTACTTATCTGGATAGTAAAACTTGCGATAACCCCCGTTAGATACAACTTGGAGGAAAATTGAAGAAGTCAAAGCTAGTAGCCATTCTTGCGGCTACAACTGTTGCAGCGAGCCTTGTGCTTGTTCCTGCAGCAAATGCAGCAACACAGACCAAAGCATGCTTGGCACTAGATACTGGTGGCGTAGATGACAAGTCATTCAACGCAGCATCATGGGCTGGCGCACAAGCAATTGCTAAGGCAAACAAGAACGTAAAAGTTTCATACCTACCTGCTGCTTCAGGCGCAGAGTACGCACCAAACATTAAGAAGTTTGTTGATCAAAAATGTAACGTGATCATCGGTGTTGGTTTCGCAATTGCAGGTGCAATCATTACATCTGCTAAGGCAAACCCAAAGATCTCATACGCGATCGTTGACGATTCCGGACTTGAGCCAAACGCTGATTACACAGCATTCACCGCGATCAAGAATGTAAAGGGTCTAACTTTCAAGACTCAAGAATCATCATTCCTAGCTGGTTATGCAGCAGCTGCATTCTCAACTAAGGGCGTAGTTGCTACTTACGGTGGCGCTCCTTACCCAACAGTTACAGCATTCATGGATGGATTCGCACAAGGCGTGTTCTACTACAACCAGGTAAAGAAGAAGGGCGTTCGCGTCCTTGGTTGGAACCGCGATACCAAGAATGGTGAATTCGTAGGCGACTTTGCTAATACTTCAAAGGCACTACAGATCTCAAAGAACTTCGAGCAAGCTGGCGCAGATGTAATCTTCCCAGTTGCTGGTGGTCTTGGTGGAGCAACAGCTCAGAACTCAATGGATGGCGGAAAGTCAGTAACTATCTGGGTTGATACCGATGGTTATGTTTCTGCTGCTAAGTACCGTCCAGTTCTTCTAACTTCAGTTATGAAGGGTCTGGGAGAGTCTGTTTACTCAGTTATTGCTGAAGTAAATGCTGGCAAGTTCACAAACAAGGCATATGTCGGAACACTAGCTAACAAGGGAACGCGCCTAGCGCCATTCCACGACTTAGATGGTGCAGTTCCTTCAACACTTGCGAAGGAAATTGCTGCAATTCAGAAGAAGATTATTGCTGGATCAATTAAGGTTCAATAAGCAATAAATTAATTAATAGCGGCGCAGTGAGAAATCACTGCGCCGCTATTTTTATGCTCTTTTCCAGCGCATTTCACATCTTGCTTTACTTCTTATTTTCATACCCCATAGAGTAGATTTACGACATGTCTTTAGAGCTCCGCGGAATCACAAAGCAATTTGGCTCACTTGTTGCTAATGATGATATTAACTTCAAAGTTGAAGCTGGCGAGATTCACGCTATCTTGGGCGAAAATGGCGCTGGTAAATCAACCTTGATGAATATTGTGTACGGACTGCTCGCACCAGATAAAGGCCAGATCTTAGTTGATGGCCTAGAGATCAAAATTAAGAGCCCACTAGATGCTCTAGCTGCTGGTATCGGAATGGTCCATCAGCACTTTATGTTGATTCCAGTTTTCACAGTTGCCGAAAATATTGTGTTAGGTCATGAGAAAACGAATCGCGTTGGCTTGCTTGATTTAGCCACAGCGCGAGAAGAAATTATTCGGGTATCTAAAGAATTTAACTTTGAAGTAGACCCAGATGCGCTCATTGAAGATTTGCCCGTCGGTATTCAGCAGCGAGTTGAGATTATTCGCGCCCTCATCTATAACTCAAAGATTCTGATTTTGGATGAACCAACTGCGGTTTTAACTCCGCAAGAAACAGATGAGCTACTCGCAAATATGAAGAAGCTCCGTGATTCTGGTCGTTCAATTGTTTTTATTACCCACAAATTGCGCGAAGTAAAAGCAGTAGCTGATCGAATTTCAATCATTCGCCGCGGCAAAGTTGTCGGAACAGTTAAACCTTCAGCTAGCCAAGAAGAGATGGCTTCGCTTATGGTCGGCCGGCCAGTCGATCTGACCGTCAATAAAGCAGACGGCAAACCAGGAAAAACGATTCTGGAAATGGTTAACTTAAACGTTCTAGATACTTCTGGTCGCGCTTTAGCAAGCAAGATTAATTTGACTGTCTCTGCTGGTGAAGTTGTGGCAGTGGCTGGCGTGCAAGGCAACGGCCAAAGTGAATTAGCTGAAGCAATTATTGGGTTACGAGAACACCTAACTGGTTCGATCAAGCTCTCCGGCAACGAATTAATCGGCCGCTCAGTTGATCAATGCCTAAAGGCTGGAATTGCTTATGTACCTGAATCGCGCGAGCTAGATGGCTTAATTTCATCCTTTTCAATTACCGAGAATTTGATTCTAGATACTCATAGTGAAGCGCCATATGCAAAGGGTATTTTTTACAAGCCGGCCATGGCTCAAAAAGTAGCCCTTGAACGAATTAAGGAATTCGATATTCGAACTCAAAGTGCAAGTGACCCAGCGTCATCACTATCTGGTGGAAATAAGCAGAAAGTAGTTCTTGCTCGCGAACTTTCGCGTCCAGTTGAACTAGTAGTGGTCTGCCAACCAACGCGTGGTCTTGATGTTGGTTCAATTGAATTCGTTCACCAACGCCTTATTTCTGAACGTGATTCAGGGCGGGCAGTACTTCTTTTTAGTACCGAGCTTGATGAAGTATTTGCGTTAGCTGATCGCATTGCAATTATGTACCGCGGCGAAATCATTGCGATTCTTCCGGCCAGCGCGTCGCGCGAAGAAGTCGGTCTATATATGGCTGGCATAAATCCAGCTAAAGCTAAAGACGGTGCGGCATGATTAAGAAGATTTTCGACAAAACTCGACTTCCGCTCTTTGCATTTTTACTTGCGCTCTTTGTGGGCGGGCTAGTAATTGGTTTTACCGAAAATAAGGTATTAGCCAAAATTTCATCACCAATTGAATTTTTAAAGATTTTAGGTAGCACAGTTGGAAATGCCTACTTAGCTCTCTTCCAGGGCGCCATCTATGATCCAAATTTGGCTGAAGGCAAGAGTTTCATGGCTGGCTTCTATCCGCTAAGTGAAACCATGGTTACTAGTGCGCCATTGATTCTTTGTGGCCTTTCAGTTGCACTCGCGTTTAAGTCGGGGCTGTTTAATATCGGCGCACAAGGTCAATTTATTTTCGGTGCGGTAGGTGCCTCATACATTGGTTTTAAATTCGAGATGCCGATGGCTATGCATATTCTGGTGGCAACACTTGCCGGCATTATCTTGGCTGCGCTTTGGGGCGGCATCGTTGGACTGCTTAAAGCAAAAACAGGTGCTCATGAAGTAATCGTGACCATCATGCTCAATTACATCGCCGCAAAGTTCTTACTTTTCCTCTTAAGTACTAAGTATTTCTTGCGGCCAGGGCGCCTAGATCCGATTGCGCCACCAGTAAAAGAGAGCGCAAAGCTTCCTGGTCTATTTGGGGTTGATTACCGAGTAAATATTGGCATTTTCATCGCACTGGCTGCTGCTTTATTTGTCTGGTGGTTATTAAATCGCAGCATTATTGGCTTTAGATTCCGCGCCGTAGGTGCGAATTCGAGTGCAGCACGAACCGCAGGTATCTCAGTTTCAGCCGCAATGATTGCCACAATGGCGATCTCCGGCGCACTTGCCGGCATGGGTGGCGCTATTCATACTTTAGGCAATCAATATGAGCTAACTGACACAGTTGCGGCATCCTTTGGTTTTGATGCGATCACCGTTGCATTGCTTGGGCGCGGAACGCCACTTGGTGTTGTTCTGGCATCCTTCTTATTTGCTGGGCTGCGTGTTGGCGGACAAACAATGCAGGCAAATGTGGGCGTACCAGTTGAGATTGTTTTGGTAATCCAGGCGCTAGTAGTTCTCTTTATCGCAGCGCCAGATCTAGTCAAACGAATCTTTAGATTGCGAAATCTGCAAGAAGCATCGGCAATGGCATCTAAGGGATGGAACGGGTAATGGCGAGCCAATCAACAATTTCCCGCGAAGCCAAGCGCAAGCTAAATGGCATCTACGCCATGGCTATCGCAAGTATTTTTTCGCTTGTGGTATTTGCTTACCTGCCTAAAGTTAGTGGCGATGTAACTTATAGCTTTGTGCTCGATGAAGAATGGGTGCTTATCCGACAATGGGTTATTGATTCTAGAGTCGGTGCTTATGGGTTCTCTGTACTCTCAGTTTTGTTTACAGCGTTGGCTTATTATTTATTCCGAAAAGGAAAAAAACACGGCATAGCCATTTTTGGGTTTTCTATTGGTTTATTTATGGCGTTTCTTTGCTGGGCATCTGCCGGTGACTTTGTACCATTTACTGGACTACTTCAAGGCGGACTAATTCTGGCCGTGCCTTTGATTTATGGTTCTCTTGCCGGGTTAGTTTGTGAGCGCTCCGGTGTTATTAATATTGCTATCGAAGGTCAATTATTAGGTAGCGCTTTTATCGCCGGTATAGTCGGAAGTTTGCTCCAAAATGCTTGGTACGGATTATTGGTTGGGCCGTTTGCTGGGGCGCTAATTTCAGTGTTATTGGCAGTCTTTGCCATCAAGTACCGCATTGATCAAGTGATTCTGGGCTTCGTAATCAACGTATTAATCATTGGCTTAACGAGTTTTGCGGCCCAACGATTCTTAACTCAGGATGCAGATAAGTGGAATAGTTCGCCTATCTTGAAACCAATTGATATTCCAATTCTTTCCAAGCTGCCAATCATTGGCCCGATGTTCTTCTCGCAAACTATTATTATCTACCTACTTTACGTAATTCTTGTGGTTACTCAGATTGCGCTCTTCAAGAGCAAGTGGGGACTACGCATGCGTTCAGTCGGTGAGCTGCCAGTTGCGGCCGAGAGCGTTGGCATTGATGTAAATAAAGTTCGCTTCCGCAATGTAATTATTGCGGGTGCCATTGCAGGTTTTGGCGGTGCTTACTTTACAGTCGGTTCAGTTGGTTCCTTTAGTCGCGAGATGACTGCCGGTATGGGCTTTATCGCACTAGCGGCTCTCATCTTCGGTCGCTGGACGCCACTTGGTGCACTTTCAGCCGCGCTCGTATTTGGTTTTGCTGATCAATTGCGAAGCGTGCTTTCGATCGCTGGCACACCAATTCCATCTGCCTTCATGATGATGGTTCCTTATATCGCAACCATCATTGCAGTCTCTGGTTTCGTGGGCCGAGTGCGTGCACCTGCAGCTGATGGAATTCCTTATCAGCGCGGCGGTACTCACTAATGCCGCAAGTAGATTGGCAGCTGCTCGAAAAAACTGCGATTGCTGCAATGGAAACTGCTTATGCTCCATACTCTAAGTTTCCGGTAGGCGTTGCGGCTTTGGTAGATGATGGTCGCATAATTTCTGGCTGCAATGTTGAGAATGCGTCATATGGGTTAACGCTTTGTGCTGAATGTGGTTTAGTTTCAAACCTAATTCTCTCTGGCGGCGGACGCTTAGTTGCCTTTATCTGCGTTGACTTAAATAAGAACTATTTAATGCCATGTGGTCGCTGTCGTCAGCTGCTACAAGAACATGGTGGTAGTAAATTGGCGATGATGACTGACCAAGGCATCAAGCCACTCGCGGAGCTATTACCTTGGGCATTTGGCCCAGAAGAGATGGAAAAACGCCTTGATTGAACCTTTTGCCGCTGTTGAAATTATTTCAGCTAAGCGCGATCGAAATGAATTAACCGATACTCAAATTGATTGGGTTGTTTCGGCATATACCCGCGGGGTAGTAGCTGATGAACAAATGTCAGCGCTATTAATGGCGATTTTATTAAATGGTATGAATACTCGCGAGATTACTCGCTGGACAAATGCCATGATCAATAGTGGCGAACGCATGAATTGGTCGAAGCTAGATCGACCAACTGCAGATAAACATTCAACTGGTGGTGTTGGCGACAAAATAACTTTGCCGCTCGCTCCTCTAGTTGCAGCATGTGGTGGCGCAGTTCCACAATTATCGGGTCGCGGACTTGGTCATACCGGTGGCACGCTAGATAAACTGGAATCAATTCCGGGTTGGCGCGCTGAATTAAGTAATGATGAAATGCTAAAAGTATTACAAGATTGCGGTGCCGTAATTTGTGCTGCAGGTGCGGGTTTAGCACCTGCAGATAAGAAACTTTATGCCTTGCGCGATGTAACAGCGACAGTTGAAGCTATTCCGTTAATTGCCTCATCAATCATGAGCAAGAAAATCGCCGAAGGTACTTCAGCGCTAGTTCTAGATGTTAAGACTGGTAGCGGCGCATTTATGAGTGATCCAAAGAAGGCTGCCGAACTTGCCCGCACCATGGTGGAACTCGGTACTGCTGCCGGAGTTAAAACTCGCGCGCTAGTTACTGCAATGGATGTGCCACTTGGTTTAACTGCCGGAAACGCACTTGAAGTTCGCGAATCAGTTGAAGTACTAGCCGGTGGTGGTCCAGCTGATGTAGTTGAACTTACAATTTTGCTAGCTCGCGAAATGATTGATGCCGCTGGCATCGTTGGCAAAGACCCGGCTGATGCTTTGCGCGATGGCAGCGCGATGGATCATTGGCGACGCATGATTAGCGCACAAGGTGGCAACCCGGATGCAGCGCTTCCCGTTGCAAAAGAGAGTCATCAGATTCTGGCAACAAATAGCGGCACCATGACTGCAATGGATGCAATGAAAGTTGGCGTAGCTGCATGGCGATTAGGTGCTGGCCGTTCGCGCCAAGGCGAAAAGGTTCAAGCAGGCGCTGGTGTTGAATTACATGCCAAGCCAGGGGATTACGTGAAGCAAGGTTCACCGATCATGACGCTATTTACCGATGAACCAGCTCGCTTCGAGCGTGCGTTAGAGGTTTTAA
>CAZUWN010000002.1:14474-27780 GCA_964624105.1 uncultured Candidatus Planktophila sp.
TAGATGGCGGTTTGCGTCCACAAACAATCATCGATATCGCTAATGAGATTGGTTACGACGCTTTACCTACTAAAGATGCTGCTGAGCTTGCGATTTGGTTCCGCGAATCTTGTGATTCTGGTTCGTTAGTCCGTTATTTAGAAACATTTGGTCACACAATTGCCGTGATGCAGCGCCGCGAAGATATTGTTCGAGTTGCTCGCGAATGTGCCATCGACTTAGCTCGAGATGGCGTTGTCTATGCTGAAGTTCGTGGCGCCCCAGAACTATTTGTTGAAAAAGGTTTATCCCTTTCGCAAGTTATTGAAGCAACCCTTGAAGGTTATCGATTAGGTGAAGCTGATGCGAAAGCTGAAGGGCTACAGATTCGGGTAGTTTCCCTACTTTGTGGAATGCGCCAAAATAAACGATCTCAAGAAGTTGCTGAGTTAGTAGTTAAATATCGCGATCAAGGCGTTGGTGGCTTTGATATCGCCGGACCAGAAGATGGTTTTCCACCAAGTGATCAATTAGAAACTTTTGAATACTTACGTGGCGAAAATGCCCACTTTACAATTCATGCTGGCGAAGCATATGGACTTCCTTCAATCTGGGAAGCAATTCAACTTTGCGGAGCAGAGCGTCTTGGTCATGGCGTTCGAATTATTGATGATGTTGATTTCTCCAGCGGGCAGGCCAAGTTAGGTCGCCTATCTTCCTACGTGCGCGATCGTCGAGTGCCACTTGAAATGTGTCCAACTTCTAATTTGCAAACTGGTGCTGCAGCTTCGATCAAGGAACATCCAATCGGCGCTCTAGCAAAGTTACGTTTTCGAGTAACTGTAAATACCGATAACCGATTGATGAGTGATACTTCAATGACTCACGAGATGAATGAGTTAGTAAACGCCTTTGACTGGAATTTCCTAGATCTACAACGCGTCACGATAAATGCGCTAAAGAGCGCGTTTATCCCATTTGAAGAGCGCTTAGCGATCATCGAAAAGGTAGTTAAACCAGCCTATTTGGCCGTTTCAGCCGAGTAACTAATTACCGATTGGATGCCAGACGGTCTTGGCTTCCATGAAAGCCAGTATCCGACCAGGTTCGTTTAATTTAGTAAATGTCGAGATTCGCTTTAGGTTTTCCACGCCCGCTTCTTTGATTGCGCCATGTTGATCAACAGGCAGCCCTGAGATATCTAAACCATCGATATCCATATGGGAAGCAAACCAAGGTGCCAGTTCACTTTGTTGACCAGAGAGAATATTTAATACGCCATTTGGTAGATCACTAGTCGCAACTACTTCGGCAAAGCTGATTGCCGAAAGGGGAGCGGTGCTAGAAGCCAACGCAACTGCAGTGTTTCCGGAAACTAAAATTGGGGCAATAGCTGCAACGAAGCCAAGTAGCGGTTTATCAATTGGAGCAATCGCACCAACAACTCCAAGTGCTTCAGGAACTGTGAAGTTATAGAACGGACCAGAAACTGGATTCGTGGAACCAGCTAGCGAAGGCAACTTATCGCTCCAGCCGGCATACCAAACCAATAGATCAACTGAGTCACTAACTTCTTTTAATGACTCTTTAGCTGATGCGCCAGTTTGTAGCGAAATCTCTTGAGCGAACTGATCGCTGCGACCTTCGAGCATCTCGGCGATGCGGTACATAATTTGTCCACGGTTAAATGCAGTTGCCTTAGCCCAACCAGGTTGAGCAGCTCGAGCCGCAACAACCGCGTCACGCAAATCTTTTCGAGAAGCTAAACAAGCATTGGCTAAGAACTCACCTTTATTGCTGGTGATTTCGTAAGAGCGACCAGATTCAGTGCGCGGAAAAGCACCATTGATATAGAGCTTGTAAGTTTTCATAACTTCTAGGCGACCGCTCATTTTGCTGATCCCTTCAAGTAAGCGCTAAGGCCATGACGACCACCTTCGCGACCCCAACCAGATTCTTTGTATCCGCCAAATGGGCTAGCGGGATCAAATTTATTAAAGGTATTCGCCCAGATAACTCCGGCGCGCAGTTGTTGCGTGGCCCAAAGAATGTTTGAACCTTTCTCGCTCCAGATGCCAGCAGAGAGCCCAAATGGCGTGTTATTAGCCTTTTCTATGGCTTCTGCGGGGGTGCGGAAAGTTAATACCGAAAGCACGGGTCCGAAGATTTCTTCACGCGCAATGCGATGGGCTTGAGTAACACCGGTGAAGATTGTCGGCGCAAACCAGAAACCATTTTCCGGAAGTGCACAATTAGCGCTCCAGCGACCAGCGCCTTCAGCTTCACCAGCAGCCGTTAACTCACGAATCTTTGCTAACTGTTCAGCTGAGTTGATTGCACCTAAATCAGTATTTTTATCGAGTGGGTCACCAACGCGGATTTTATCCATGCGGCGCTTTAACTTCTCGAGAACTTCATCAGCGACGCTCTCTTGCAGAATTAATCGTGATCCAGCACAGCAGACATGGCCTTGGTTAAAGAAGATGCCATTAACAATTCCTTCAACGGTCTCATCAATTGCCGCATCTCCAAAGACAATATTGGCACCTTTGCCACCTAGTTCGAGAGTTAAAGATTTATTAGTTGGGGCTACGGCGCGAGCAATTAATTTGCCAACCTCAGTTGAACCAGTAAATGCAATCTTGTCGATGCCAGGGTGATTAACTATTGCAGAACCAGTGCTGCCATCACCAGTAACGATGTTTACAACGCCATCAGGTAATCCAGCTTGCTGACAAACTTGCGCAAACAAGAGCGCTGTTAGCGATGTGGTCTCAGCCGGTTTTAAAACAACTGTGTTGCCAGTGGCAAGCGCCGGTGCAACTTTCCAGGCCAACATAAGTAGCGGAAAGTTCCAGGGAATAATTTGGCCAACTACGCCATGTGGGGCAGTGGTGGTGTCAACGCCGGCGTATTCAAGTTTGTCAGCCCAACCAGCGTGATAGAAAAAGTGTGCAGCTGAAAGCGGAACATCAACATCGCGAGATTCGCGGATTGGCTTACCGTTATCTAAAGTTTCTAGGACGGCAAATTCGCGTGCTCGCTCTTGCATGATGCGAGCGATCCGGAATAAGTACTTTCCACGTTCGCGACCAGATAACTTTGACCAGCTCTTATCGAAGGCGTTTCGCGCTGCTTTCACAGCAGCATCAACATCGGCGGCACTACCCAGTGAAATACTGCTTAGAACCTCTTCGGTAGCGGGATTAATAGTGTTGAAATGCGCTGAACCGTTAACCCATTTGCCGTTGATGAAATGGCCATATACGGGATCGATTTTAACTACGGAACGGGATTCCGGAGCTGCTGCATATTCGAAGTTCATTTGATTAGCCTCGTTAGTCAATCGTTACGTAGTTAGGGCTAGCGTAGTAGCCATCGGACATTTTCATGCGTTGCATAAGCAGATCATTTAGCAAGGCGCTAGCACCAATGCGAAATAGTGAAGGGTTTAGCCATTCTGGGCCAGCAGTTTCATTTACCAGAACAAGTTGCTTGATGGCATCTTTTGTTGTGCGAATTCCACCAGCTGGCTTTACGCCAATTCGCACCTTAGTTAAGTCATAAAAATCACGAACTGCTTCGAGCATTACTAGGACCACTGGCGCAGTTGCAGCAGGGGCAACTTTGCCGGTTGAAGTCTTAATAAAATCCGCACCTGCCAGCATTGCCAAATATGAAGCTTTGCGAACATTGTCCAATGTAACTAGCTCGCCAGTTTCTAGAATTACTTTTAGATGGGCGCGATCACCGCATACTTCTCGGATTGCCACGATCTCTTCGAAGACTTCAATCAAGCGACCACTTAAAAAAGCACCACGATCGATCACCATATCGATTTCAGCAGCACCAGCAA
This sequence comes from uncultured Candidatus Planktophila sp., assembly GCA_964624105.1. Taxonomy (GTDB): domain Bacteria; phylum Actinomycetota; class Actinomycetes; order Nanopelagicales; family Nanopelagicaceae; genus Planktophila. The sequence goes on from CAZUWN010000002.1 coordinate 18,310, forward strand.
CGATGGCATCTTCGGTATCTTGCAATTTAACTGCCATCGAAGCACGTCCTGATGGAAACGCAGTTGAAACTGCAGCAACTGGTAGTTCGTGTGCGCCAATCGAATCTAAATGTTGGCGGGCAATGCCAACCATGTCGTTGTAAACACAGACTGCGCCAACGCGGGGCACTGTTAAATCAGTTGGGTCGGGGCGAAATGCTTTAGAACAAAGCGCTTGCACTTTGCCTGGGGTATCGGCGCCTTCCAGAGTTGTTAAATCAACCATTGAGATCGCAGTATCAATTGCCCACGCTTTGCTCGTAGTTTTAATGCTGCGAGTTGCCAACATGGCAGCGCGGGCTTCAGCGCCAACTTGATCGACGCCAGGAAGCTGCTTTAAATAGTTGCGGAGCGAAGAATCACTGCCATCGACGAGGCCATAGAAGCTCATAGGGCTGCGCCTTTCGATGTTAATTAAGTGTGAGTAACGCCTGTAAAGGTGATCTTAGTTCATCGAGGACGATTTGGGCACTTACCGAATCTGAGGCAATAACTTCGACGTAACACTTCATCTTTGCCTCAGTGCCACTTGGGCGAATAATTATGCGAATTCCACCAGCTAGCCAAATTCGCAAGCCATCTGTTGGTGGCAAGTTATTACTTGGTTTTTCTAGATCATCAATACTTTCAACTACCCGGCCCGCAATCATTTGGGGAGGGTTTGCTCGCAGACCACTCATCAACTTAGTTACATCGCTGAGCTGATTTACTCGAATAGATATTTGCTCAGTTCCATGGAAACCATGGCGAGCCCATACCTCATTTAGTAGATCAGTAATTGTTTTATCTTGACTCTTTAGATCAACTGCAATCTGCGCCAACATAAGAGCTGCCGACAACCCATCTTTATCGTTAACAGTTTGGGCATCTACGCAATAACCGAGCGCTTCTTCGTAACCAAAAGTTAAATTTGGAATCTTGGCTAGATATTTAAAGCCGGTTAGCGTTTCAGTAAAATCTAAATTGTAATGTTTAGCAATCTTGCTCAAAATTGAGGACGAGACAATTGAATTTGCCAGTATTCCTGATTTGGTATTGCGGGCAATTGATTCACCCAAAACCACACCTAGTTCATCGCCACGAAGCATGCGCCAACCAGTTTTCGGATCCTTAATTGCCGCCGCACAACGATCAGCATCGGGATCATTGGCAATTACTAAATCAGCGTCAAATGCTTTGGCAGTTTCGAGAGCTAAATCAATTGCACCAGGTTCTTCGGGATTCGGAAATGCCACAGTTGGAAAATCTGGATCTGGATCAGCTTGCGCATCAACCAAAATTAGCGAGGCAAACCCAGCTTTATGAAATACCCGTTGCAAAGTCTTGGTGCCAACCCCATGCATCGCGGTGTAAACAATTTTAAGGTCAGCCGGCCTTGGCCCTAACAGCGCAGTGCGCGTTGTGTATTTATGAACGATCTCTTCATCTAAAACTTCCCAGTCAGTGCCGCGTGGCTGTGATTTAAGCGAAGTTACTTGATCAATCTGGTTTGAAATTGATTTATCGGTTGGCGTAATAATCTGGCTACCGCGATATTCAATGCCATCAACGGTGCCACCTAAGTAGACCTTGTAACCATTATCTTGCGGTGGGTTATGGCTGGCAGTCACCATTACGCCAACATCAACGCCTAATTCATTTACCGCAAACGCTAAAACTGGCGTTGGCAGTGGGCGGGGCAATACATAAACTTTCATGCCAGCGCCACTAAAGATCTCAGCACTTGTTTGAGTGAAATCCTCTGAACCATGGCGGGCATCGCGACCGATAACAACGCTAGTTAGGCCGCGCTCTTTCATATATGCAACAAGGCCAGCTGCGGTACGACCAACTACTGCGTTATTCATGCAAGAAGGGCCAGGGCCGATTGGACCACGTAATCCAGCAGTTCCAAATTGTAAAAAACCATTGAAGTATTTACGAAGTTCTACTTCATTGCCAGCAGCTAGCAGGGATTGTAATTGCGCTGCAGTTTTTGGATCTGGGTCATCGGCAATCCAGGCTGAAACCTCAGCTGCTAATTGTTGATCCATGAATCTAGATTAACTTAACTAAATTAACTTTGGAATAACGTTTTTAAGCAATTTACCCATGCGATCTGCTGCTGCTTTGCCAGCTGCAATAACTTCTTCATGGTTTAGCTTTTCACCAGTCACGCCAGCCGCCGCATTAGTTACTAAAGAAATACCAAGAACTTCGGCACCCAAAGCATGAGCGGCAATTGCTTCAGGCACAGTAGACATACCAACTAAGTCGGCGCCCATTCCGCGCATCATTAAAATCTCAGCAGGAGTTTCATAAGTTGGACCGCGCCAGTGCACATAAACACCTTCAGCTAAAGAATCATCTTCGCCTTTGACAATTGCGCGAATTCGCTTGCTATATAGATCTGTTAAATCTACAAAGTTGGCACCTTCAAGGGGGGATGCAGCTGTTAGCGAAATGTGGTCACGAATCAAAACTGGTTGACCAACTTTATAGTTGGTATTAATGCCACCGCAGGCATTGGTTAGCACGACAACTTTGCAACCTGCTTTAACTGCAGTGCGAACGCCATGAACTACTGGTTCCATTCCTTTACCTTCGTAAAGGTGAGTGCGACCAAGAAAAACTAGAACTCGAACTGTTTTACCGTTTTCGGTAATTTCATATGAGCGAACTTTTCCGGAGTGTCCCTCAACTGCAGGAGCTAAGAATCCTGGCAGTTCGTGCGCATCACATTCAAACTTTGGTGTACCAAGAGCATCGGTTGCGCTAACCCAACCCGAACCCATTACTAAAGCGACGTCGTGGGCGGGGACACCTGACCGCTTTGCGATTTCAGCAGCGGCAGATTCAGCGTTAATTAGCGGTTGGCTCATGCCTCAATAATGTCACAGAGCACGGTGCCGCTAGTAACGCTCTCGCCAATTACCGCAGTTAAGTTAGAGATCACACCAGAGCGATGAGCCATTAGCGGCTGCTCCATCTTCATGGCTTCAAGCACGATTACTAGATCGCCTTTTTCAACGCTTTGGCCTTGGGTTACCGCAACTTTTACGACCGTACCTTGCATTGGGCTAGTTAAACCCACGCCACCGAAACCGCCAGCGAGTGCATCTTTTGCACGATGGCGCTTCACAACTGGTTCTGGCGCATGGACCAAGATTTCAAAACGCTTGCCATTAATTTCTGCGACTAAATGATCAGCTGCTGCTTTGGTCTGTGCCTCTAGCGGCAGGATCTTAAATTCCGGAATCTGGTTCTTAAATTCTTTCTCGATGTAGCTGGTGTAGACCTTGAATTCATCGGTGAAAGCGGGATCTTGCAAAATCGCTTGATGAAATGGAAGCGCAGTTGCCATTCCTTCAATTGTAAATTCAGCAATGGCGCGACGTGCTCGAGTAATTGCTTGTTCACGCGTTGCACCAGTGACAATTAATTTAGCGAGCAATGAATCGAAGTTTCCAGTGATTGCGTCCCCAGTTCGAAAACCGGTATCAACTCTTACGCCGGGGCCAGAAGGTAGTGACATTTTTGTGATTCGACCAGGGGCGGGCAAAAAGGAACGGCCTGGATCTTCACCATTGATTCGGAATTCTATGGAGTGTCCACGAATTACTGGATCGGTATACCCAAGTTCTTCGCCTATCGCGATGCGGAATTGTTCACGAACTAAGTCGATGCCAGTTACTTCTTCACTTACTGGGTGCTCTACTTGCAAACGGGTGTTTACTTCTAGGAATGAGATCGTGCCATCGACGCCAATAAGGAATTCGCAGGTACCGGCACCGATGTAACCAGCTTCTTTCATAATGGCTTTAGAGGCGCGGTAGAGCTCTTCATTTTGCGCATCAGTTAAGAAAGGCGCAGGCGCTTCTTCAACTAATTTTTGATGACGGCGTTGCAATGAGCAGTCGCGCGTACTAATAACTGCAGCATTGCCGAATTTATCTACTAGTACTTGAGTCTCAACGTGACGCGGTTTATCTAAGTAACGCTCAACAAAGCACTCACCGCGGCCAAAGCCAGCTATAGCTTCACGAACCGCTGATGCAAAAGCTTCTGGAATTTCTTCCATTGTGAATGCAATCTTTAGTCCGCGACCGCCACCGCCATGGGCTGCTTTAATCGCAACAGGTAGGCCATGTTCTTTAGCAAAAGCAATAATCTCATCGTGGCTATCAACTGGATCTGCAGTTCCGGCCACAAGTGGTGCGCCAGCTTTGGCGGCAATTTTACGAGCTGAAACTTTATCGCCAAGTGCTCTAATCGCTGCAGGTGGGGGACCGATCCAAATTAAGCCAGCATCAATTACTGCTTGGGCAAAGTCAGCATTTTCAGAGAGAAAACCATAACCAGGGTGAACTGAATCGGCGCCAGATTTTTTAGCGATGGCGATTAGCTTCTCAATATTTAAATATGTCTGAGCTGCTGTTGTTCCACCTAATGAATATGCCGAATCTGCCATCTGCGCATGCATTGAATCACGATCAGTTTCGGAGTAAACCGCAACACTTTCAATGCCATGGTCGCTACATGCGCGAATTACGCGAACTGCAATCTCGCCACGGTTAGCAATCAGAACACGTTTCATCCGAGCTCCTTTACTTGTGGCCAGGTATATCCAAGTTCAGTCATCGCCGCACGCAAGAATGGCATTGAAATGCCAACTACGTTTGTGTAATCGCCTTCAATGCTTGGGATAAATGGTGAACTAAACCCATCGAGAGTAAATCCACCCGCAACATGTAATGGCTCACCAGTTGAAACGTAATCTGCAATTTCTAGATCTGTCATATCCGAAAAAGTAACTTTAGTAGTTACGCGATCTGAGATCTCGCGGTCTTTGCTGGTATCAATAATGCAATGGCCAGTATGCAATAAGCCTGAGTTACCACGCACCCGACTTGCTCGTTCGGTCGCTACATCTGGGGTGCCTGGTTTTCCTAGTGAAACTCCATCGAATTCAAAGGTTGAATCACAAGCAATAATTACTGCATCGCCTGAAATCTGTTCGCGGACTGTATGTGCTTTGGTAATCGCAAGGGCAATCACCATGTCGGCAGGTGACATCGCATTGAAAAAATCGGTTTCTTCATCGACATGGCTAACGATTATCTCTGGTTTCAAACCAGCTGACTCGAGTAGTCGTCTGCGTGAAGTCGATGCTGAAGCTAAAATCAATCTGGTCATCTTAGAAATTACGTCCTGAACCGAACTTAATTTGTTGTGGGAGTTGCGTGCGCATCAATGGCATCGCCCAAACACTTCGCTTAACAACTGGTTTTAGTTCTTCACGTTTGTGATTTGCCAAGGCAAGATCGATTGCAGCAAGTTCATCGGCAGAAGGATTGCCAGCAGTGACGCTAAATGTGGTTTTTGGCGCAGTCATTAGAGTGGAATGTTTCCGTGCTTGCGAGGTGGCAGCGCATCACGCTTTGTCTTTAGCGAGCGGAACGCCTTAGTGATGTATTCGCGAGTTTGGCTGGGCTCGATAACGGCATCGATATATCCACGTTCAGCTGCTAAGTAAGGATTAGCTAAAGTTTCGTTGTACTCCGTAATTAACTCAGCTCGCTTACTTTCTGGATCTGCAGCATTCTTTAGTTCGCTGCGGTAGAGAATATTTACCGCACCTTGAGCACCCATAACTGCAATTTCAGCACTTGGCCAAGCTAAATTGATATCGGCGCCAATGTACTTTGATCCCATCACGATAAATGCGCCACCGTAAGCTTTACGCGTAATCAAAGTAACTAGTGGCACCGAAGCTTCAGCATATGCATAAAGCAATTTAGCGCCGCGACGAATAATGCCATCCCACTCTTGTTCAGTTCCGGGCAAGAAACCAGGCACATCAACCAAGGTAAGAATTGGAATATTAAAGGCATCGCAGAAACGTAAGAAGCGCGCTGCTTTTTCGCTGGAATTGATATCTAACGTGCCAGCTAACTGCTGTGGTTGATTGGCAATGATGCCAACTGATTCACCTTCAATGCGACCAAAGCCAACGACGATGTTAGGCGCATACAAAGAATGGACTTCTAGGAATTCACCTTCGTCAAGTAGCGCTTGAATCAAAACCTTCATGTCATAAGGCTGGTTAGGGCTATCTGGAATCAAAGTATCAAGTGCGTTATCGGTTAACTTCTTTTCCAAGCTTTCAGTCGCTGGCAAATGCGGAGCGCCATCCATATTGTTACTTGGTAAATATGAAAGAAGCGCTTTGACATAATCGATCGCATCATCTTCATTTTGCGCTAAGTAATGTGAGTTACCAGTCTTGGTGTTGTGCGTATGAGCGCCACCAAGTTCTTCCATGCCAACTTCTTCGCCAGTTACTGTCTTAATAACATCTGGACCGGTAATAAACATATGTGATGTCTCATTAACCATCACAGTGAAATCTGTCAGGGCTGGTGAATAAGCAGCACCACCTGCGCAGGGGCCAAGGATTAAGGAAATCTGTGGAATTACCCCAGATGAACGAGTATTTAATCTAAAGATACGGCCATACCCACTGAGAGCCGACACTCCTTCTTGAATACGAGCGCCACCAGAATCGCTAATTCCGATTATTGGCATGCCATTCTTAAGAGCGTATTCCATGATCTTGACGATCTTCTCGGCCATAACTTCGCCGAGACTTCCGCCCATAACTGTGAAATCTTGAGAGAAGAGAGCAATATTGCGACCATCAATTGTGGCGATGCCAATAATTACGCCATCTCCGTACGGACGATTTTTTTCCATACCGAAATTCACTGAACGATGGCGAGCAAATTCATCGAACTCAGTAAACGAGCCAGCGTCAACTAGTTTTTCAACGCGCTCGCGCGCAGTCATCTTTCCTTTAGCATGTTGCTTATCTATCGCACTTTCAGAACCAGCATGGACAGCTTCGTTAAGGCGATTGCGAAGATCTTCAATTTTTCCGGCAGTAGTATGCAGATCTGGCTTCATGCCCCTACGGTACTAGTTATGGAGGTCGAAATGGTTCGAGAAGCACTAAATGAGAGTGCGATGAACGCAACATTGCGCGGCAGTTACTGGCGGGTAAGCGTTTTTCAAAGCGTTACATCCACCCAAACCGAACTTATCGGAAAAGAAAATCTGCAACACGGTGATGTCTACGTAACAGAATTTCAAAGCGCTGGCCGAGGCAGATTGGATCGCACTTTCGAAGCAACAGAATCTAGTGCACTTCTTTTTTCAATCTACCTCGAACCAAAACGAAGTAAATTGGAGTGGAGTGCAATTCCATTACTAGCCGGTCTTAGTTTAGTAAATGCCCTAAAGAGTTTGGATGCAAAAGTTGCAACTAATTTAAAGTGGCCGAATGATTTACTTATCGGAGATAAGAAACTTGCTGGCATTTTGGTGGAAGCCAGAGATAACGGAGTCGTAGTTGGTATTGGCCTTAATGTAGCTATGAATAAATCTGAGTTACCCGTGCCAACAGCTACATCATTAGCGCTAGAAAATTTTGCTGAATTAAATCGCAACGTTATTTTGCCTGAGATTTTAAAGAACGTCGCACTGACCATCGGGCTCTGGGAGAGTGGTTCGAGTATTGCGATCGAGCAATACCGCCAAGTTAGTTCGACTCTGGGCAAAGAGGTTGAAGTTCACTTGCCTTCGGGTGAAATCCTCAATTCACGTGCGATGGGAATCAATGAAATGGGCGAACTGCAGTTGGCCAGTGGCGCTCGAGTTAACGTAGGCGATGTGATTCACCTACGATAGGCAAGTGAAATCGCCCTTTCCTCGCATCGGCATAATCGGTGCCGGCCAACTTGGCCGAATGAGTGCCGCGCCTGCAGCAGCACTAGGGATCGATCTAGTTTTACTCGCGCAATCTGCAACTGATTCTGGCGCGCAAGTCGCTGCCTTTGAAGTTGGCGATTACCGCGATCTAGTTCAGGTTCGTGAATTCGCGAAAAAATGTGACTTACTTACTTTTGAGCATGAACTTATTCCAATCTCAGTCATAAGAGCTCTAGAAAATGAGGGCGTTAAGTTCTATCCAACGTCGGAAAGCTTTATTTACTCACAAGATAAAGCTGCAATGCGGGAAAAGTTAGCGAATTATCTAGCCCCTAAATGGCAAGTTGTCACCAAAGCAGATGAAGTTTTGGAATATCCAGCCATCGCTAAGTCAATCTCCGGTGGCTACGATGGCCGTGGTGTCTGGAAAGTTAATTCCGAAAGCGAACTTGCTGTGATCTTGTTAGAAAATCCCAAGTTACTGGTTGAAGAGTTAATTGATTTTGATTTTGAAATTTCGGTGATGGTGGCGCGTTCACCTCACGGACAAGCCGCAACTTGGGCGCCTACTCAAACAGTGCAAAGTGATGGCATCTGCACCATGACGATTGCGCCAGCGCCTGAATTATCTGAAGCACTTGGCCAACAAGCACAACAAATAGCGCTAAGTATTGCCGCTGAAATTAAATTAGTTGGTGTCATGGCGGTTGAAATGTTTGTTAAAGGTGATCAGCTATTCATTAACGAGTTAGCAATGCGCCCACACAACTCTGGTCACTGGACCATCGATGGATCTGTTACAAGTCAGTTTGAGCAGCACTTGCGGGCGATTCTAGATTTGCCGCTAGGGGATACCTCGATGACTGCGAAGTATGCCGTCATGGGAAATGTTCTAGGCGGCGACAAGCAAGATATGTATCGTCCTTATCTGCATTTGCTTGCTCGCACGCCAAAGCTAAAGGTGCACCAATACCGCAAGGAAGTTAAACCTGGGCGCAAGATTGGCCATGTGACTTTACTTGGTGAAAACCTCGTAGAATTAACCACTGAAGTACAACATGCGATCGACTATATGGGCGGAGTTATCGATGAGTGATGTAGCAATCATCATGGGGTCAGATTCAGATTGGCCAGTTATGGAAGAAGCCGCTTTAGTTCTCGATAAGTTCGGAATTTCATATTCAACTGCAGTTGTATCTGCTCATCGCATGCCACTTGAAATGGTTGCTTTTGCTCAAGGTGCTAAAAGTGCCGGCACAAAGGTAATTATTGCGGGCGCTGGTGGCGCTGCACATTTACCTGGCATGGTGGCATCTCTAACTACGCTGCCCGTAATTGGCGTACCAGTACCACTAAAGACTTTAGATGGCATGGATTCACTTCTTTCTATTGTTCAGATGCCTGCCGGAATTCCAGTTGCAACTGTGGGAATCGGCAATGCCAAGAATGCCGGAATTTTGGCAGCTCGCATTTTGGGAATCAGTGATGAAAAGATTTCGCAGCAAGTTGCAGATCACTTGAAAGAATTAGAAAGTGAAGCAAAAGCGAAAGGCGCTAATTTAACTGCGCGCCGAAGCCATAAAACTGGCTTCTAGCTAAACTTTAAATAAAGCGCTGATACTCAATCGCAGGACATCGGTCCATTACAGTTAAAAGACCAGCAGCCTGCGCTCGATCTGCTGC
>CAZUWN010000002.1:27880-31373 GCA_964624105.1 uncultured Candidatus Planktophila sp.
TTAATCCGTACGACCTAAGGCGTGGAATTTCCAGCCAGCTGCTCGCCAAAGTTCACGATCTAGGGCATTGCGACCATCAATGATCATCGCCCCCTTAGTTAAAGCTTTAATTGCTACCGGATCGAGCTCGCGATATTGCTTCCATTCGGTTAAGTGCAAGATTAAATCTGCCCCAGTTACGCATTCTTCGATTGACTCAGCAAAACCCAAGTTTGGAAATCTCTTGCGGGCATTTTCAATTGCTTTTGGATCATGCACGACGACTTTGGCACCAGCTGCATGTAATTGCGCTGCGATATCTAAAGCTGGGGAATCTCGCACATCATCACTATCTGGCTTAAAAGCAGCGCCTAATACGGCAATCTTGTACTGAGTTAAATCTTCCGAAAGATCTGCGCGTACGACATCGATAACACGTTGACGCGCACGCAAATTAATCGCATCGATCTCAGTTAAGAATTCAAGGGCTTGCTTAGCGCCTAGTTCTTCAGCGCGAGCCATGAATGCGCGAATATCTTTAGGTAAGCAGCCGCCACCAAATCCGATACCGGCTTGCAAGAATCGATTGCCGATGCGTGGGTCATAACCGATAGCTTTTGCTAAGACGGTGACATCGCCACCTGCTGCTTCACAAACTTCAGCCATGGCATTAATAAATGAGATTTTGGTTGCTAAGAATGAGTTGGCTGCTACTTTAACTAGTTCGGCAGTTGGCAGATCAGCACGAATCCATGGGGTACCAAGTGCGAGCACTGGCTCATAAACTTCTTTCAACATTTCTTCGGCTTTATCGCTAGTTACTCCAACTACTAAACGATTTGGGCGCAAAGTATCTTCTACCGCAAAACCTTCTCGTAAAAATTCTGGGTTCCAAGCTAAATCTGCATGGGGAGCCGATTTAAGAAGTTCCTCGCGCAAAGATTGGGCGGTACCAACCGGCACGGTTGATTTTCCAACAACCAGTGAACCTGGCTTCAAATACGGCGTAATTGCGGCAACCGAAGAACGCACATATGTTAAATCAGCTGCCAGACCATCTTTACTCTGCGGAGTTCCGACGCAAACGAAGTGCATATCTGCATCTGCTACGAGTGAAAAATCTGTGGTGAAAGTTAAGCGACCAGATTTAACTTCTTCCGCTAATAAAGTATCTAAACCTGGTTCATAAAACGGTAGTTCGCCTCTGCTTAATTGGGCAATTTTGGTCGCGTCGGTATCAACTCCGATTACTTCAAATCCAAGGGATGACATACAAGCAGCATGAGTAGCACCAAGATAACCAGTACCGATTACCGATAACTTCATTTTCATATTCATTCCCTTATTTCGCACTCAGGCAAGAGTTGTCAGAGGCGGTTTGAGTCTTAAACTTATCGACGATAGTAGTTGTTGGGGAAGCACTCGCCGATGGTGTCGCCTTAACTTCATCAATAATTGGTTGATCGTTCAGCAATCGATTGAACAAATCGGGCGCCAGGACGCTGTCCCAGATTACAACTGAGCCAACACCGGCTGCTCGACCATTTGCGTTCGAGAGCGGAATAGTGAGCGTGCGAACTCGGTCGGCTGATAAGTTTTTTAGCTGCTTACCTAAAGTTAAAAGGTCATTTTTATTAAAATCATTATCAGTTGTCACAGTTTTAATCGCAGCATTGAAGAAATTAACCAGCTTAATTGGGTTTAACAGCGTTCCCGTGCTGGTAGCTTTTTGTAAGACCGCTGACATAAATTCTTGTTGACGTTTCATTCGGCCAATGTCGCCTTGGCCATCGAAGTAGCGAGTTCGCACGTACTTCAGCGAATCGATTCCATTTAGAGTTTGTAGTCCAGCCGAAAGAACTAGATTAGATTTCGGATCATCAATATCTTTCTTGACGCAAACATCAATTCCACCGAGCGCGTCAATAATATTTTTAAAGCCCAGAAAATTGATTTCGATGTAATGGTCAATTCGTAGACCAGTTTCACCTTCGAGTGTTTCGATTAAGAGCGGAGCTCCACCGAAACTAAAGGCGGCATTCAATTTATTTTGGCGTGCCGGAACTATCTTGGTTTTGTCCAAACTGCTTACATGTTCTGGAATTGTCACTAACGAATCTCGGGGGAGCGAAATAATTACGGCGCTATCGCGCGCTTTACTAATGTGCACAAGAATCATTGTGTCTGAGCGGGCACCAGCTGCAACTTCAGTTCCGCCCACCCAAAGTTCACGAATTTGCTCTTTAGTTAAACCTGCCCGGTTATCTGAACCCACCAGCAATAAATTCATCGCACTTGTTGGTTTATCGGGGCGGTTATCAATACCGGCAAATGCATCAGTTCTATTTAAAGATCCGCTAATTCGGCCAAGCCCCAGCCAACCGATGGCAGATAGAGCCACAATTCCTAGCGAAAGTGAGGTAATCGCCCGAATGGCACGGCTGTGTTTGCGAGGCGAAGACATGGCGAAAGCGTACTTGGGCGATACGGTTTAGGGGCTATGACTACCGCACCTGACCCGAGAAAAATTGAGTTATCTACCTCACCGGATCTCTCCGTCATTTTGCCAGTTTTAAATGAGGCAAACCATTTAGCAGCTGCAGTTAAAGCAATCCTCTCGCAAGATTATCAGGGCAAGTTTGAAGTTATTTTGGCAATCGGACCGTCAAAAGATGAAACTCTTGAAATTGCTAATGAGTTAGCTAAATCCGATTCCAGAGTTGTCGTAGTACTTAATCCGACTGGACGCACGGCTGCAGGTTTAAATCTTGCGCTAGCGAAATCAAAATCACCAATTATTGTAAGAGTTGATGGGCATGCTGAAATCCCTAGTAACTATCTTTCCGTAGCAGTTGAACTCCTTCGCAAAACTGGCGCCGTAAATGTTGGTGGATTAATGGGCGCTGTCGGAAAAACAAAATTTGAGAAAAGTGTTGCGCGAGCTATGCGTAGCCCACTTGGAGTAGGAGCTGCAAAGTTTCACACTGGTGGTGGTTCCGGTGAAGTAGATACAGTTTATTTGGGTTGCTTCTTACGCGATGCGCTAAATGAAATTGGTGGCTTTGATGAGAGATTCATTCGCGCCCAAGATTGGGAACTAAATTTTCGATTACGAGAGCGCGGCGGCAAAATCTTCTTTGATCCCCGACTAGAAGTTACCTATAGACCAAGGCCAAATTTGGCAGCGTTGGCAAAACAATATTTTGAATATGGCCGTTGGCGCCGCGTTGTCTCTCGCAAACATGCTGGCACTATTAATTATCGATACTTAGCTCCACCATTCGCACTAGCCGGAACACTAATTTCACTAATCGCTGGTGCGACTATCTCGCCATTGCTTTACCTACCAGCGGCAATTTATCTGGGTTTCACCTTGGTGGCCGGAATTGCGCTCGGCAAAGGTTTGCTGGAAAAAGTATTGATGCCCGCAGTTCTATTTACAATGCAGATGGCTTGGGGTGCCGGTTTTATTACCTCACCAAAATCATTAGTACCCCAGGATTAGCCTTGAAAC
>CAZUWN010000002.1:31473-38534 GCA_964624105.1 uncultured Candidatus Planktophila sp.
ATGTCATTGCAATTGATATCTGGCGATGGCGCTGAACCACAATTTCTTTCGGTCTTGGCCGCAAAAGATTCAGTTAAGTTAGCTATCTCAGAAAAACAAGTTGCCATAACCACAACCCAAGTCGGCATCACAACTACGTTAACTCCAGTTGACCTATTAACTATCCGCTGGAGTGGTACTAGATATTTAGCTGGACCCGATTCTGTTTTATCTTTAACTCATACCAAGAAAACAACTCGATATCGTTATGGTCAAATTCAAGTCAAGATAATTAAAGATGCCAAACTGGGCAATCGATTGGCGATCGTGAATCAAGTTAGATTGCACGATGAGTATCTTTGGGGGATAAGCGAAGTTCCTTCTTCTTGGCCAGCCGCAGCGCTTGAAGCACAAGCGATCGCTTCTCGAAGTTATGCCATGAGTAAAGTAGGCAAAGTTTTAAAGAGTTGTGATTGCGAACTTTATTCATCAATAAGTGATCAAAATTTCGCCGGGTATGCAAAGGAGGCTGAACCTAAGTGGGGGCTAATTTGGAAAGCCGCTGTTTCTCGAACTTCAGTTACTGAAAGTACTGGTTTAACCGTTACCCGCAATTCATTACCAATTCGAACTTATTTTGGCTCATCCTCAGGTGGCGTAACTGAAACTTCAAAAAATGCCTGGGGAACCGATGTTGGCTATACCTTCTCGGTTCCAGATCCGTGGTCACTTGATCCTAAGTTAAATCCGAATTTCTATAAGTGGAAGCGAGATATCGCACAATCAGTGCTGGCTAATGCTTTTGGGTTACCAGATGTTGTGTCGGTCAAAGTTTTGTCACTAAATGAAACTGGTTCCGTGAAACTCATTGAAGGAAAATCCAGCGCCGGAAAGAAAGTTAAATTAAGCGGTGAGACGTTTCGCAGTAGATCCAAACTGCCATCGACTTGGTTTGCTCCAACGAGTGAAGAGCTAATTAGCGTAAAGAGCTAGTTAGCGTGCAGAACTGAGTTAAGTCCACCCCAAGTGCCAGTGCGCATAACTGCTTCAAGCGCGCCACTCTGCGAATTACGACGGAATAGCAAGTTGTTAGCACCGGAAAGTGAGGCCGCTTTAACTACTTCGCCATCAGGCAGCAAAACTTTGGCAGCAGCCGTTACGTAAGTGCCTGATTCAATGACGCAGTTATCGCCAAGTGAAATGCCACAACCAGAATTTGCACCCAGTAAGCAGTTTTCGCCAATTGAAATAACTTCTTTGCCGCCACCACTTAAGGTGCCCATAATCGAAGCGCTGCCACCAATATCGCTGCCGTTGCCAACAACTACACCCGCAGAAATTCGTCCCTCTACCATTGAAGTTCCGAGTGTGCCGGCGTTGAAATTTACAAAGCCTTCGTGCATAACTGTTGTGCCGCTAGCTAAGTGAGCACCGAGTCTTACTCGATCGGCATCAGCAATGCGCACACCACTTGGAACTACATAATCAACCATGCGCGGAAACTTATCTACGCCATAAATAGCAATGTGTTGTCCAGTAGCTGCCCGGATGTTGCCGCGAGTGATTTCAAAATTATCAACCGGGCAAGGACCAACTGAAGTCCAAACCACATTATTTAGAATTCCAAAAATTCCATCGAGTGATTGCCCGTGTGGCTTAACTAAACGATGCGAAAGTAAATGTAAGCGCAAGTAGGCATCACTAACTGATGCAGGTGGTGTTGCTAAATCAATTTCAATGCCAACTACTTCGCTGCGAACACCTCGTGCATTGTCAGGTGTTGCTAGTGAAGCTAATTCAGCAGGCGCAGTTGCAGGTAGATTGCCTAAAACAGGCGCTGGGAACCAAGTATCAAGAACGGTTCCATCTTTTTCACCACCATTGATTAAAGTGGCAATTCCATATCCGGCTGCTCGTTGCGACATAAGACAAGCCTAGCCCCTATCCTTACCGACATGCGTATTGCCGTCTTTTGCTCATCATCACCGACTATTGATGCGAAGTATCAAGAGGTTGCAACCAAACTTGGAAATGCCATCGGCAATCAAGGCTGGGGATTGGTATCTGGCGGCGGTCATATTTCTACAATGGGTGCGATTGGTCGTGCAGTACGAGAAGTTGGCGGACACACAATTGGCGTGATCCCACAGTCCTTAGTTGATATTGAATTCGCTGACCGGGATAGCGATGAACTACATGTGGTCGAGTCAATGCGCGAACGTAAAGCTAAGATCGAAGATTTAGCAGATGCCTTTATTACCTTACCTGGCGGCCCCGGCACGCTAGAAGAATTCTTCGAAATTTGGGTTGGCCGGTTTCTTAAGTTCCACGATAAGCCAGTTTTAATTCTTGATCCGCACGGCGCATTCGCACCGCTAGTCACTCTGCTTGATCATCTCGAAGCCGAAGGCTTTGTAAAGCCAGGCCAACGTGAATTAGTAACTTGGTGCACCAGCGTTGAACAAGCCATTGAAGCATTAACAATCAGTGATATTTAATCGGGGTAACTAGATTGTCAGCTAATCAAATAAATATTCGCATCAAAATCAAAGCGCCAATAGATAACGTTTGGGCAGCAATTGCTGACTGGGAGAGTCAAGGCGACTGGATGTTGCAAACTCGAGTTTGGGTTACCTCAGATATTCGAAGTGGTGTTGGTACCTCAATCAGTGCGCTAACTGGCCCACTAGTTAAATCAGGTTTCAAATTTGGCTTACTGGACAAGATGGTGGTCACAAATTGGTCGCCACCGCGATTATGCGAAGTCGATCATGTGGGCAAGATAATTAAAGGCACCGGCAAGTTCGAACTAACCGATGTCTCGGGCGAGCAAGAAGTTGCCACAATTTTCGATTGGTCAGAAACCATCAAAGCGCCAAAGGCGATTTTTCTTTTGATCTATTTGCCCACCTATTTAGGCGTGCGAATCTCACTTTTACGCTTTCGGAGATCTCTTACCAATCGCTAGTAGCCTGTACTCCTATGAGCACCTCAAAACCAGCCAAAACCTTGGCCGAAGTGCTCAAGGAGTTACCCGAAGAGGAACGCATCATCTTGACGATGCATCTCTTGCGTGGGCTAGCTGCCCCAGAAATTGCCGACTTAATTGGGGTGCCTGAACGGGCAGTGATATCGCTGATTTCGAGCGGAAAGTCCAGATTGAGCGCATTGCTAGGCCTGTGATCTGCAATCTTGATTTCAGTTTCACCCCCTAAGTACGAGATACTTCTCCCTCACACCCGCGTAAGATCTTTAAAGGAGTTCCAATGGCTGCCATGAAACCTCGTACTGGTGATGGCCCGATGGAAGTTACCAAGGAAGCCCGCTCCCTTGTTATGCGAATTCCACTAGAAGGCGGCGGACGTTTAGTCGTTGAAATGAATCCTGAAGAAGCTACAAATTTAAGTGCCGCGTTACACGCAGCGGTTGGGCTGATTAAGAAGTAGTAATCAGATAGCCTCACGCTTATGTCTCTTCCAGCACATTTTCCAGAGTTAAAGGCGATCCCGGCGGAACTTAAATTGGCCCTCGCCAGTGAAATTATTGCCCTTGGCTTTATCGCGGTCGAAAACTCAGACCCGAAGGCTGAAAAAGAGTTCAAGCTAGTTGGCTCAACACTTTTATTAAAGAGTATTGCCGAAACTTTTGAAATCGATCTCCTTGATGAACTTAAATTTTTTACCCCATCGGCAAAAGCTGGCGAATCATTCGAACTTCCAGTTAGTGCGCCAGATGCCAAGACTGAACGGTTATTACTAGTTGGCTTAGGCGATCAATCGCTAGCCGCTTTACGGGCCGCAGGTGCCACAGTTGGCCGCAAGGTAAAAGGTAAAGCACAAAGCATTTCAACTTTCTGCGCAACTACTGATACGCACGTAACAGCGCATGCCATCTCGGCAACTATGGGTGCCTATATCTGGAATTTAAAAAGTGGAGCTAAACCACTTAAGCCAACAATTTATCTTTCTATTTCAACTTTGGCGCTAAAACGTGCCCTCGCTATTGCCGCTGCTGTCTGGCGCGCTCGCGATTTAGTGCACACGCCAGCAAATATAAAGACGCCAGCCTGGATGGCCGCAAATGCAAAGACAGTTGCTAAAGAGCGAAATATTTCGATAAAAGTATTAGCTGGTAAAGAGCTAGCGCCATTTGGTGGCCTGGTTGCAGTTGGTAATTCTTCGCGTAAATCGCCACCTCGCTTTATCGAAATTACATACGCGCCAAAAGGCTCTAGCAATTGGCCACACGTTGTATTAGTTGGCAAAGGAATTACTTTCGATACTGGTGGATATTCCATGAAGCGGCCATATGACACGATGATGGCGATGAAAACCGATATGGCAGGTGCCGCCGCAGTTCTCTGTGTCGTGAGTGCGCTTCCGGAATTAGCACCACGTGTTCGTGTTACAGCGCTATTGATGTGTGCTGAAAATGCGGTATCTGGCACTGCTCAGCGCCCAAGTGATGTCATTACTCATTTTGGCGGCACAACTACTGAAGTTTTAAATACCGATGCCGAAGGCCGCTTAGTTCTTGCTGATGGCTTGGCTTATGCAAATTTAAAGTTAAAGCCAGATTATCTAATCGATATTGCAACACTGACTGGCTCGGCATCTTTAGGTCTCGGCCGTCAATATGCTGCAATGTATTCACGTGATGACAAATTGGCGGCAAAACTACATGAACTCGGAAATGAATCTGGTGATCGAGTTTGGCGCATGCCACTTATCAATGACTACATTGACGCGCTTGAAAGTGATATCGCCGATATTAATAACACCGCTGATAAAGGTGACTACAGCGCTGGCTCAGTGACAGCTGCACTATTCCTAGAAAAGTTTGTCGGCGATCGCAAATGGGTTCACTTCGATATTGCCGGTACTGGTCGTAGCGAAGTAGATGCGGGCGAGAATCCTAAAGGTGGTACTGGTTTCGGAGTTCGCTTATTAACAACTTGGATTTCTTCTTTATGATTCCAAGTCTCTTTAACTATTCGGAAAACTTTAATCCCGAAGATGTTGTGCTTGAACATGCTCGCGCACGTGGAGTTGAAGTTGGTGCCAATGACATCAGCGTTGGCACTGGTGTCTTTCTACAGCAATTGGCGCACCTACTTACTGCGCAATCAGTTGTCGAAGTAGGTACTGGCTCTGGCGTTGGTAGCCTCTATTTATTGCGTGGCATGATCAATAGCGGCACGCTAACTTCTATTGATGACGAAGTAGAGCATGCTCGTATTGCCAAGATGGCTTTTTACGAAGCCGAGATCGAAGCAGCTCGCTTTCGCCTGATTACTAATCCCGTTATGGATGTTCTAAGTAAGTTAACTGATCGCGCGTATGACTTGGTGATCTTGCGCCATGACCCAATTGATTTAACTTACACAATCGATGAAGCACATCGAATTCTGCGTAGCGGGGGAGTCTTAGTTATCGACTCATTCTTTGGCGGTGGCAAAGTGCCAGATCCAGCACAGCGTGACCCAAAGACAATTGCGCTTCGTGAGGCTGGGAAAAGAATCAAAACCAACCGTGACCATTGGCAGAGTTCGCTATTGCCAGTCGGCGATGGTTTGTTGATCGCTACAAAGTTATAGGAAGATAGCCTCATGTCCAAGCCAGCGCGCATCTTTCGTCGCAAGCCAAATCAGTTGGCCTTCTTAACTGATTTAGAAGAAAGCTCCAGCAAAAAACGCACTCTGCCAACGGCATCAATAGTTGTACTTGCATTGGTTGCTGGCTTGCTCGGCGGAATACTTGGCGGAGATGCAACTAAAGGTTTAATTACAAGTGGCGTTAACTTAGTTTCGTCCACTTCAACTATTGAACGCTCACCAGATTCAGTTGCAGGTATTGCAGCAAGAGTTTTGCCTTCGGTGGTATCAATTGAAACCATGTCAACAGATGGTGGCGGTTCTGGTTCTGGTTTTGTGATTGATCCAAATGGATATTTGTTAACCAATAATCACGTGGTAGCAGATGCGATGACCATTAAAGTAATTCTAAATGATGGCCGGGAATATGTAGCAAAAGTACTTGGCCGCGATGAATCCTATGATTTGGCGGTTTTAAAGATTCCGGCAACTGGATTAAAGGCGCTGCAATTCGGCGACAGCGCTAAAGTTCAAGTTGGTGATTCAGTGATTGCTTTTGGTTCACCGCTTGGGCTTTCTGGCACAGTAACCCAAGGAATCATCAGTGCCAAAGATCGTCCAGTAACTGCCGGCGATGAGAACAGTTCAACGTCATTTATTAGTGCTTTGCAAACTGATGCTGCAATCAATCCTGGCAACTCAGGTGGCCCGCTAGTTGATGCAACAGGTGCCGTAATTGGGGTTAATTCGGCGATCGCATCTCTTGGCAGTAGCCTGGGTTCACAGTCCGGATCAATCGGACTTGGTTTTGCAATTCCGATTAATCAAGCTCGCAAAACTGCGGATCAATTAATCAAAGATGGCAAAGCTACTTATCCAGTGATTGGCGTATCGGTTGATATGAATTTCACGAGCGGTGGAGCACTAATTTCGAAAAACTCCTCCGCCATCATGGCTGGTGGGCCGGCTGCCAAAGCAGGTTTGCGCGCAGGTGACTTAATCACCGCCATTGATGGCATGAAAATAGATAGCCCCGAAGAATTAATTGTTGAAATTCGCACACATGACGTCGGCGATGAGGTCACCATCACCTACATCCGCGGTAAAGAGAGCCGTACTGCGAAGTTAATTCTGATCGCCGGCAAATAATGCAACCGATAGGCTAGCGAAATGTTCTTCGATCTCGGCGCTGGTGAATTACTTGGTTTAGCCGTTTTAGGCATGATTTTAGTTGGACCAGAACGTTTACCAAGGTTAGCTAGCGATGCGGCAAAGATGGTTAAGAAGTTGCGCAATATTTCAAATTCGGCAACTGCTGAACTACGCGAGAACCTCGGTCCAGGTTTCGAAGATTTACAACCGAGCGATTTAAACCCAAAGACTTTTATTAAGAAACAAATCAATGATGTATTGGCACAAGATGAAGCGCCGCAGAAGAGTAAGCCAACCTACGAGAGCAAAATAGATCCGGACTTAATATGAGCGTAAT
>CAZUWN010000003.1:0-1169 GCA_964624105.1 uncultured Candidatus Planktophila sp.
AGAGCATAATTTAGATATGGCAACCACTAAGAAAGCTCCAGCAGATAAGAAATCAGCAGCAAAAGCTAAGGCTCCAGCGAAAGCTCAAGTAATTCAGCCGATTTACCAGCAACCCAAAATTGATTGGCGTTCGTTATATCTTTACGCAGTCTGCTTGATTACTTTAATGGTCTGTCTATTCTCATTGGTTTCACTGATTAGAAGTGGCGTCAATGTGGCCTACCCAGATCCAGCATATGTTGATCCTTATAACCCAGCACCAAAAGTTAATTCTGCTGAAATTGCAGCCCAACTTGAAGATCAAAACCAACGTCAAGCGGTAAAGAGCATGATTGATGCGCTAACTACCTTAATTATTGCTGGACCGCTCTATGTTTATCACTGGCGATTAACTCGCAAATAATTATTAGGATGCATAAATCTAAGTACGTACTGGTTATTTCTGCACTCTTACTCGCAGGAGTAGTTCCAGCCCAGGGTGCGCTTAAAGTTGTAAAGATTTACGATGGCGACACCGTAACCATGGCCGACGGTATGAAGATTCGACTATTGCAAATAGATGCGCCAGAACTTGCCGAAGGTGAATGTTTTGCAAAAGAATCCAAAGCTGCGCTCGTTAATTTATTAGCGAAAAAAGGAACCGTTGCGTTAAAGGCAGATCCAGCTTCTGCGTCCTACGATCGCTATGGCCGCGCTCTGCGGTATATCTTTGTTGGAAAAGTAAACGTGAATCTCGAAATGGTAAAAATCGGGGCAGCAGCTCCGTATTTCTATCAAGGTGAAAAGGGAATCTATTCAGCCGCGATGTTGAAAGCGGCGCAAGATGCCAAGTTATACAAAGTTGGTTTATGGAAATCATGCCCGGGCACGCAATTAGTACCAACTAAGGCAATAAGTACATATAAAGCTGTTGGAACTCCTGTTGCTACGCCAGTTACCGCGCCAAGTGCTACAAGTGGATGCGATCCAAACTATGCCGGATGCATTCCGATGTTTCCACCGGATTTGAATTGCAGCGATATAAAAACACTTGGTTTAGCGCCCGTTACTGTTATTGGTAAAGATCCGCATCGCCTCGATGGTGATGGCGATGGGAAAGCCTGTACCAGCTAGTTATTCCACCGCAAACTAACTATTCCACCGCAAACTAACTATTCCACCACCAAGGA
>CAZUWN010000003.1:1269-9083 GCA_964624105.1 uncultured Candidatus Planktophila sp.
TATTCCACCGCAAACTAACTATTCCACCGCAAACTAACTATTCCACCACCAAGGATCATTACCGGTCGATGAATTAACCAATAATGATTGGCGTCTAAAGAATCGGCGGATTGAAGCCGGCCCCATACGCGAACCACCTATTCCGGAATGTTTGAAAGCTTGTTTTTCACCTTCATGCATAATCGCAGTTAGCGATGCGTCATTAATGCTGATCGCGCCAGCATCAATTTGGCGACCAATGCGCATTCCATCTTCAAGAGTTTTAGCAAAAACAGAACCAGATAAACCGTAGATAGTTGCATTAGCTAGCTCAATTGCTTGCGCTTCAGATTCAACCTTCATAACTGGCAAGATCGGCGCAAAAGTCTCTGCGGTCATGATTTTCATCCCGTGGTCAACGTTTACCAAGATTGTTGCTTCAAGGAAATAGCCACCACCAAGTTGCTTAACTTCGCCACCACTTAGCGCCTTTGCTCCCTTTGCATAAGCATCAGCTAAATGATCTTTAATTGTTTCGACTTGATCAATTGCAATAATCGGCCCGAGTGCACCGCTATCTAAGTTCGGATAGTTAATTCCAATATTATTTGCTAGCGCTGCGATTTTGCCGATGAAATCATCGTAGATATCAGCATGTGCGTATACGCGCTCGATAGATAAACATGATTGGCCAGCGTTTCCGGTTCCGCCCCAGAGAATTCCAGCAGCAGCGCGATCAATATCAGCGCCTGGCAAAACAATCGCAGGGTCTTTGCCACCGAGCTCTAATGAAACTGGCGTGAAAGCTTTAGCACCGGCTGCTGCAATTAACTCGCCAACTTCAGTACTGCCGGTAAAGCAAACAAAATCAACTTGTGGAATTAACGCTTGGCCAACTTCGGCAGCGCCTTCAACAGTGCCAAATAGATCTCGCAGCACTGGCACCCGCTCAATTGAGCGCGCTAATGGCGCTAGAAAACGAGGCGTAACTTCACTTGGCTTAATAATTACCGCACAGCCCGCAGCCAGTGCGGGGATCGCATCAATGCAACCAAGCAGCAAAGGGAAATTCCAGGGGCTAATTACGCCAACTAGTTGATAAGGGCGGAAAGAGGGATGAATAGTTACACCAGGCAATTGTGCTTTCTGACTTTCGGATTCATCCATTAACGCGGGCGCCATCTTGGCCCAACGTTCAATACCCGCCAAAGTTACTTGTAGCTCTAGTTTGCTCTCAGTTATGCGGCCAGTATCTTCATAAAGTGCTTGGACAATTGCATCGCTCTCTTTTACGAGTTCGGCATGCCATTGCATCAGAATTTCGCCGCGCTTTACCGCACCGATTGCTTCCCAATTCTTTTGAGCACCACGTAACTTTGCAACCAGGGCAGTTAACTCTTCAGAGGTCGGCGCAGCTAAATCACGATCAATTTCGCCAGTTCGTGGGTTACGAACTTTTACATCTGAATCCAAGCGCGACATTACTTAGTAGCCCTCATTGCCTTCATAAATTCCTAGTTCTTGCATCTTCTTAATGACGCTAGTTTGGCGCTCTACGAAGAACGAACGTTGTGGTTCATTTGTTAATAACGCGTTAGCTGAAACCACATCAACAGCACCATAAACCGATGCCCAAAGTTGAGACTTATTACGAGAAAGCGTGTTGCTCATTCCGGGCTTATTGCGAGTGCGACGAAGTGCCATTACATCGATGGCCGCATGAGCATTCATAGTTTCGCCGTATCCAGCCTCGCATAGAACCAGACCGTTGTAATCAACCACTTTGCTCATGCCATCAGTTGAATTCATAGGTACGGCCGAACCATCGAGGCCAGCTGAATTCGCGGAAACAACGTAGGCATGGTTTTCAAATGCGCGAGCACGCTTTGCCACATCTTTTGAAGTCAAAGCAGGGGAGCCGACTTCGCTAGTTGAATGAAGGAAGATCTCAGCACCTTTAAAAGCAAGGGCGCGAGCTACTTCAGGATATTGAATTTCCTCACTTGCAATCGTTGCTAAATTACCAAATTCCGTGTGCGTTACTGGGAAAACATTTTCGGCGCCATAAATATCGGTGTATTTATCCCAGTAATCCCAAGGTGAAGGCGAGAACATTGAGTGCATTCGGCGATAGCGATGTACTAATTCACCTGATGGATCAATGATGAAACAAGCTTGGAAATAAATATCTGGAAAATTCGGATCTAGCTCGTAAGTGTTACCAGATAGGTAAACTTTATTTTTCTGTGCAGTTGCACATAGGCCTGCATACTCTGGCCCATCATGTGCGATAGCGCCTTTTTCAGCCCAGCCGGCAATGGTGTCGCCCATTGGATAACCAGATAAGAAATATTCGGGCAGCACAACAATATTTAAATCGCCACCTAACCAACCACCAGCTGCTTGAATTGTGGCATCGACTCGTTCAACTGAAGCCATAATCGACGCGCGCGCTGATGCAACATCCATCTTTGCCACACCTTTGCCTTTTATCTGCAAAGCCATAGCGCGACCGGCTTTAATTTTTGCAACCGGCGCTGTCTTCTTACTTCCAACTAAAATTGACATGCTTATTTCCAATCTCCAGTGCCGTATGGATTCTCAAGGGGAGCCGATACGTGTTCATGCATAATGCGCCATTGTCCATCAGCACCTAAGCGAAATACCCAGGTGCCACGAAACTTCAGAATCTTTTCTTGCGCAGGAGACTTGGTGTGAAGATTAATGATTCCCTGAAGCGATGAAATATTTCCAACTGTAATTTCAGCTGGCCCTTCGACCCATTCATGGTCATAGATTTCGAGATCAGCCCCATACCAAGCGGTCCAACCAGCACTCACATTGGTATATGTGCGAGATGACCAGCGCGGACCTTCAAGGAAAACATAAAGGTCATCACTTTCTTCATAGGTATTAAGAATGCCCGCTAAATCACGAGTTTTAATCGCAGTTAGCATGTTCTGAATGATCTGATGACCGGGGGTAAGTGTTTGTGACATGCGAGGAAATCTAGCGCAGATCGCTTCTGGGAGAAAGCAAAATTCCAGCCTAAGGAATGGAACAGGTAGTGGAAAGTTAGCTCAAATCCTTGTTTGATAGCCACATGACTATTTCTGGTGAAACCGCCCAAGCACTCTGGTGCACTGCTATTGGCGAGAGCGAGATTCGCCCTACTCCAGTTACTGCTAATCCAGGCGAAGAGTTAGTCGATGTAATTATTTGCGATGTTTCACCCCTTGATCGCCAAGTTGCCGAAGGCAGATTTCCACCTGGGCCACCAATGCCAGTTATTCCAGGAACAACTGGTGTGGTCCGAGATGCAGCCGGCAAACTCTATTTCGCGTTCGTAGAAATGCGCGGTGGCGGTTTGTTCTCACCAGGTATTCATCGCACAGTCGCATCAGTACCACGAGATGTTTTGTTTGAAATTCCGGCTGGCGTAAGTCACAAAGATGTCGCCGCAGGTTTCACTGGAATTGTTACTGCACTTGCAATTTTAGATCACTCGATAAAGATTCAAAAAGGGCAGAGTGTTTTGATTTTAGGTGCCAATCGCGGTGTGGGTGGCGCAGCGGTTGAAGTTGCTCTCGCTCGCGGTGCACATGTAATTGCCGCTGCCCGTGAACCTATTAATATTCCAGGCGTCGATTATGTTTCATACGACGAGATGCCAGCAAAAGTTATGGAACTTACCGGCGGTAAAGGCGTAAGCGGAATTATTGATGGCCTTGGTGGCGAAATCACAAACAAAGCTCTAATGTGTGGCGGCGCTGATTGCAAGCATGTTTTGCTGGGCTTTAGTGCTGGCGTGCAATTACCGCTTATCGCTCCTAGATTCTTAGGTACCGAGCACCAATTAATTGGTTATAACTTATTACGTCGCCCTTGGTCGCTAATCGCAGAGTTGATGGAAGAAGCGATGGAATTCTTAAAGGCCGACAAATGTATTCCGCAGATTGCGCAGGAACTACCTTTTGCTAAAGCGCCAGAAGCCTTTAAAACAGCAGCTAGCAAGCAAGGTCGCACCTTGATTGTTATGCAAGAAATCTAGAAGGGATTGCCATGTCTGCCAATGTTTATGATCTAATCATTGTGGGTGCCGGAACTGCGGGGATTCCATGTGCAGTAGCTGCGGCTGAAAACGGTGCCAAAGTTTTATTGTTAGATAAGGCAGATGACATTGGTGGTTCACTACACACATCTGGTGGTCACATGTCAGCTGCTGGCACTCGCCGCCAAAAGGAAAAAGGCATCGTCGATAGCGTTGAATCACATCGCGCAGATATTGATCGTATTTCAAATGGTGGAGCTCGTAAAGATTTAGTTAATTTGGCCACCGATTTAGCTGCGCCAGGTTTGGATTGGCTGGAAGACAATAACTTTGAGTTTGCGCCAGAAGCTCCTCGAATTGTTTATGGCCATGAGCCGTATTCAGTAGCGCGTACCTACTACGGGCCAGAGGCAGGCCGAAGTATTCTCAAAGTTCTGCGTCCCCTGCTCGAAAAAGCAATTGCTGGTGGCAATGTCGAGTTACGTTTAAATACTGCAGTTAAATCTTTGACGACCAAAGATGGCGCTGTAACCGGAGTTGAACTTGCCGATGGCAGCAAAGTGTCTGCCAAGAACACGGTATTAGCTTCTGGCGGCTTCGGTGCTAACGCAGAACTTTTTGAAGAGCTAGAAAAAGCCACCTTAGTAAGTGCGGCATGGCCAACTTCAACTGGTGACGGAATCTTGATGGCTCGCGAAATCGGCGCTGCTATTGCAGGTGCCGGAACTTACTTGCCTACCTTTGGCGGCTTGCCATCACCTGATGGAACTGGTCGCGTTCGTTGGACTGATCGCCCACTTTTAGTTGCTGCAGAGCGACCACCTTATGAAATCTACGTTGATAAATCAGGTAAACGTTGGGTTGCCGAAGATGAAGAAAGTATTGATATTAAAGAGCATGCACTAACTGGCATTGAAGCAATGACTTTCTGGACTATCTTCGACTCAGTCGGAATGGAAAACAGTCAGCCCATGGTGATCGATTGGTCGATTGAAAAGTTTAAAGAACAAGCCAACGTACTTCCTGGTGTTTTTGCTGG
Organism: uncultured Candidatus Planktophila sp.; assembly: GCA_964624105.1. Taxonomy (GTDB): domain Bacteria; phylum Actinomycetota; class Actinomycetes; order Nanopelagicales; family Nanopelagicaceae; genus Planktophila. The sequence continues at coordinate 6,339 of CAZUWN010000003.1, forward strand.
CGAGACGCTGGAAGAGTTAGCGAAGAACGCTGGCATTAGTGCTGACGGGCTAAAAGTCTCAGTTGCAAAGTACAACGCTGATTTAACTTCTGGTAACCCAGATCAATTTGGTCGTAAGTTCCGCCCGGCTCCAATTGAAAAAGGTCCGTTCTACTCTCTGCAAAATCATGCGGTCACACTAATTACTTTTTCAGGCATTGATGTTGATGCCGATCTGCGGGTGCGCAAGAATAATGGTGAAGTGATTCCTAATCTTTATGCAGCTGGCGAAGTTCTTGGCTCTGCTGCAACTATGGGCCAATCGTTTGTGGGTGGCATGTTAGTAATGCCTTCGATTACTTTCGGAAAATTATTGGGCGAAAGACTTAGTAAGTAATTAAGTTATCCGCGCATTAACTAAGTACGCATTAACATGGTGGCGGTAGTCGTTGCCAAGATTTCACCATGTTGATTAGTAATTTTCCATGCGAAATTGGCAATTGCTTTGTCGCCTTTAGAGGTCGGGGTGCGATCGAGCTCGGTTAACTCTAAGGTCACGAAGTCGCCGGTAAATGCGGGTTTTAAGAAGAGAGTTTCACTCAAACCAACCAGAGCAATCGCATCATCAATTAGTCCACTGTTTTCGGCAGCGCCACCAGCCAGCAACAGCAAGGCTTGGCCAGGTAGCGGTAATGCGGACATACCTGAGTTATTCGCTACCTCTAGGTCACTAAATAGTGGGTGGGTGTAATTACCAACTCGAACTAAGGTTGAGCGAAGATCTTCGGTGATTTCAATCGGAGCAGTTAGAGCCAATTTGGTTTACGCCCCTCTTTAAATGAGTTGAAACCTTCAGCAGCCATAGGGTCATTCAATAAGAATTCACGGAATAAACCAATTTCAACTTCCCAACTCTGTTTATTTGTTAGCCCTTGGGTTTGCGTAAAACCTGCTTTAGTTTTTGCCAAAGCATTTCGAGGCGACTTATTAAATGTCGAAACTAGTTTATTTACCGCCTCCGTTAGTTCGCTACGGGGGACTGAAGTAAGTGCGAGACCAGCCGCGACGGCTTCTGGCCCAGTTAAAGTACTAGAGCTAAATAGCAAAGCTTTTGCGCGCTGTTCGCCTAGTTTGTTACGGCTACGAAAAGTTGCACCTGCGCCAGGTGGCAAACCGCTAGCAACGTGCAAGTCACCGATTCGTGCTTCATCAGCAATCACCACTAAATCGGCCGCAACTAGAAGTTCGAAACCACCGGCACGAGCGAAACCATTTACGGCAGCGATTACTGGTACCTCGAGTGATTCCAACCTAAGTAACACTTTATGGACTGAAGTCACAAACGGAATAAAAACACCATCAATATCGGCAAAACATTTTCCTAAGAAATTAATATCCATGCCAACTGAGAAATTTTCAGTTGTTCCACCCGATGAACCAGTAATAACTAAAGCTCGAATGCTTTGATCTTTATCAACTTCGTCACATGCCGCATTTAAGCCAGCAATTACGTCAGGAGTAAGTGCATTTAGATCATCAGGTCGATTGATGGTGATCCACAGGGCGGAACGATCTCGAGTTATTACTGTCGAATCAGTACTCAAAAGGTTGCCCTACCTTCACGTATGAGAGAGAATTACATTATTGGAACAGCGTCTCAATAGGTGGAAAAGACTATCTGGCTTCGAAACCGCTGCCAAGTGAGGAGTTTGAATCATGGGTCTGAAAATAACTTATGCACCATGGGGTGAAACCCTCGCCGAGTTAGTTGATGCCGCACAACGTGCCGAGAAAGCTGGCGCCGAAGTTGTTTGGGTTCCCGAGCTACATCGCAGCGCAACAATTGCAGCAGCAGCAATGGCTGCCGGCACATCAACAATTGGTGTTGGAACTGCAATTGCATTGGCATTTACTCGCAGCCCATTAATTACTGCACTCGAGGCACTTGATCTCGATGAGATGAGCAACGGCAGATTCATTTTAGGTTTAGGTAGTGGCGTCGAGCGATTAAATCAAGATTGGCACAATGCGCGATGGGGCAAACCAGTTGCACATATTCGCGAAACAGTAGCAATCGTGCGACAAATCATGGCGCAATCACATTTAGGTGAGCGCATGACATTTGAAGGCGAGTTCGAACGCATTGATATTCGTGGCTTTACCCGCCCGTTCACGCCAGCACGCACAAATATTCCTATTTATTTAGGTGGCATGGGTCCAGTAATGACCAAGCTCGCTGGTGAAATTGGCGATGGTTGGATTTCACATGAACTTTGTTCACCAAAGTATCTCGGCGAAATGCTTGGACCTTGGCTAACCGAAGGCCGTGAAAAATCTGGCCGTGCTCCTAAAGATCTCGATGTTGTTGTATCTGCAGCTTGCGCAATTGATAAAGATGCCAAGCAAGCTAAACGCTGGGCAGCTGGCTTAATTGGTTTCTACGCAACTGTAAAAACTTATGCGGACTTCTTTGAATTCCACGGAATGTTAGATCAACAGAATGCCGTGATTGAAAAGTTCAAGACTGGCGTATCAAGTGATGATTTAGCCGATGTGGTGCCAGATGAAATGGTTGATGCATTGACGCTGGCTGGAGATACCGACGAAGTCATTGAAAAGATTGCTCGATATGAAGGCTTAGCCAATACGGTTAAGTTAAGTCCACCAACACATGGACTTGATAATGCAACTGTCCGCCAAGCTCAGAATCAAATTATTGAAATGATTCCAAGCCTGGTTCGAGGTTAATTAAATGTTGCCATTAGC
>CAZUWN010000003.1:9183-13068 GCA_964624105.1 uncultured Candidatus Planktophila sp.
TTGCAACTGTTCATTTAGCTGATTTAGGTGCTGAAGTTATTAAGGTTGAAGATCCATCTGTTGGTGGCGATGTAGGTCGCTACGTGCCGCCGTATGCCGAAGGTGAAGATTCACTTTTTTTCGAAACCTTCAATCGTAATAAGCGATCTATTTCGATTAATTTAAATACACCTGCGGGCCGTGCCGTGTTCGAGGATTTAGTAAAAGTTTCTGATGTTGTTTACAGCAACTTGCGAGGCGATGTTCCGAAGAAGATGCGCATTACTTATGACGACTTAAAACACCTTAATCCAAAAATAGTTTGTTGCTCATTAACTGGTTTTGGCATGACCGGGCCTCGCGCTCAAGAACCGGGTTATGACTATATTTTGCAAGGCTTAGCTGGCTGGATGGATCTAACCGGTGAGCCAGATGGCCCACCAACAAAATCAGGTTTATCAATGGTTGATTATTCTGGTGGTTTAATTTCCGCAATTTCATTATTGGTTGCGCTGCATGCAGCTCGCCGCGATGGTGTTGGCATGGATTGTGATGTCAGTTTGTATGACACTGCAATCGGAATGCTTACCTACCCAGCTGCTTGGCATATGAATGCCGGTTTCGAACCGGTTCGCACACATCATTCAGCTCACCCGTCACTTGTACCTTTCCAAGCATTCGAAGCATCCGATGGCTGGCTAATTGTTGGCTGCGCAAAAGAGAAGTTCTGGCAACGTTTAACTGTGGTTATTGAGCGCCCTGAACTAGCTACAGATGAGCGTTTCGTGAACTTTGCAGCGCGCTTAAAGAATAAGCATGTTCTGATTCCGATGCTGGAAGAGATTCTGGCTAAGCAGAGCGTTCACTACTGGCTACCAAAGCTATATGCCGAATCAATTCCGTGCGGACCGATTAATACGGTTGCCCAAAGTTTGGTTGAACCACACACTATTGCTCGCGAAATGATTATTGAAACTGATCACCCTCGCTATGGAAAAGTTAAGCAAGTAGCGACTCCGGTAAAGGCGGGGCCGGCACGTACAGACAATCGTCGCGCTCCTCAACGTAATGAAGATGCTAGTTATGTCCTAACTGAATTACTTAATTATGACGACGCAAAGGTTTCGCAGCTTTCAGCAGACCAGGCATTTACTGCCAAATGACAACTGCGCAGGAATTAGCAGAGTGGGCCTTAAAACTCACTTGGTCTGACCTGCCTAAAGATGTGCAACAGATTGTAAAAGAACATGCACTAGATGGTTTTGGTGACGCAGTCGGCGGTCGCACTACTGCAGTTGCAAGCGCTGCCACAGCAACCGTTGCACAGTATGGCGAATCTAGCGCTGCAACTATCTGGGGTAGCAATAACAGGACTTCAGTACCGGCAGCCGCATTTGTAAATGCGATCTTGATTCATGCTCTTGATTTCGATGACACTCATGCTGGTGGATTAGTTCATGCAACTGCGCCTACTTTGCCGGTTGCGATGGCACTTGGTGAATCTCTAAAAGCAACTGGTGAGGAAGTTATTACGGCTTATGCAGCTGGTCTTGAAATTATTTGTCGGCTTGGTGCTGCAACCCCACATGGTTTTCATGCGCGTGGCTTACATGCCACACAAGTCTGCGGAACTATTGCCGCGTCAGTTGTAGCAGCAAAGTTAATGAAGTTATCGGTTTCCCAAACCGTAAATGCAATGGGTATTGCAGGCAGTTTCTCTGGTGGTCTACTTGAATTCCTAAATACTGGTTCATCTACTAAACAGATTCATCCAGGTATTGCTGCGCAAGGTGGCATCACTGCTGCCAACATGGCAGCTAATGGCGCAAGTGGTCCAGAGTCAGTAATCGAAGGACAGTATGGAATCTTTAACGCGCTAAGTGATCGACCAGCAGATTTCGCAAGCGTTACCAAAGATTTGGGGAAAGATTGGCAATGCGCACAAATAACAATTAAGCCTTACCCTGCCTGCCAGTTATCGCACGTAACACTAGATGCCGTAAAGATTGCCTGGGCAAGTGCTAAAGCAACGGGCGTTTCAATTGCCGATATTGCAAAGATTTCGGCAGTCGTACATCCGGATTCAGCGAAAATTGTTTGTCATCCGCGAAGTGAAAAGAATGAACCAAAGACTCCGTATGATGCAAAGTTTTCGCTACCTTGGTCAGTTGCAGCTCTGCTTATTGATGGCGCGCTAGTTGTTGATACTTTTGAACCAGAATCTATAAAGCGGCCAGAAGTTATCGCCTTAGCGAGCAAATTTGATTTTTCGGAAAAGAGCGAAGTATCAGCCGCAGCGGCAGCCGCTGGATTTGTTGAAATAACAACGACCGATGGCCGCACTTTTTCCGGCAAAGTTGCATCCAGTGCCGGCGGCCCAAACAATCGTCTGACATTGGCCGCGCTAACTGAAAAGTTTGTTTTGCAGTGTTCAAATAGCCAAGCCGCAGGCGCTGTGGCCGATGAGATATTGCACATTGAAAGCGTGGCACAGATCGCCACAATTGCGGCGAAGATTGCTACTTTAGGCTGATAGGGAGGGTTACATGAGTAAATTTAAGGCTATCGAACCAAGTGTTTACCCTTGGTATAAATATTCCGATTACACATTTAGCTTAGGACTAGCAACCGAAACTGATGCCTTTATCTCTGGACACACAGCCAGCACTTTTAACGCCGAAACCGGCCGCATGATTGTCGTTGGCGGAATGACCGATCAGGTAAATACTGCCTATGACAAGATCGAGTGCATTCTCGAAGCTGCTGGCATGACTTTTGCTGACATTACTCGTGTTGTTGAGAATGTAACTGTTAGCGGCTTACCTCATTATGCCGAAGCTCAAGCGGTGCGCATCGCACGATTTAATGGCCATACCCCAACAATTACTACCGTTATGGTCGATGCGCTATTGCGACCAGAAGCATTTATTGAAATTGAAGTTTATACAACTAAAGGTGGCGGTAAAAAGTTAAATAGCGGCGATGATTTGAATTGGGCGCGCAACACTGTTACCGAAGGTCATGATGGTTCAGTATTTTTGCCAACTCTTTTGCCAATAGATAAAGATGGAAATGTGGTTCACGAAGGTGATTTCGTTGCGCAATATCGTTATTGCTTAGAGCGCGGCGGCGAATTACTTTCGCAAGTTGGATTATCACTTGATAACGCAGTTACTACATATGACTATTCGATGCCAGAGACTCGAACCATTTACGGTAAAACATCTCGCGTACGTAAAGAGCTACTTGGTGGCGCAGGAGTATTCCCAGGTGCTGGTGGAATTTTGATGTCACAGTTGCATAAGCCTGGCGTGCTAGTGGCGATTGATTTAGTCGCATCGAACTATCCGCTTAAAGGTGTTAACCCAGGTTGGAAACGTTATGACACTTTGTCATACACCCCAGGTGTGATTGCTGGTAAAACGCTTTATATGTCCGGGTTTGCATCCCTTGATATGGAAACTCAAGAGGCAACCCATGCCGGCGATATCGTTGCTCAAGCACAATCAACTTATGAAGCAATTTTGCTCGTGCTAAAAGAAGCTGGCGTTGGCCCAGAAGCCCTCGTAAATACCATTGAATACGTGGTTCCTGAAGGCTTAAAGGAATATCGCGGAGTTGCAAAAGTGCGCGAGAACTTACTAACTAAGCCTTGGCCGTCATCGACTGGCGCGCTCTGTCATTCACTATTGCGACCAGAATTCTTGCTTGAGGTCTTTCCGTTAGCAGTATTGCCATGACCTTGTTAACTGATGCCATTAAATCAATGGTTGGTACTGAACGTACCTATATCGCACCGGAACCATTCGGAACCGCCGCTGGCCGCTATTTCGCGCTTGCGGTTGAAGATGACAACCCAATGTATGCAGCTCGCGAAATCGCACCACTTACTTTAATTTGCGATAC
>CAZUWN010000003.1:13168-14356 GCA_964624105.1 uncultured Candidatus Planktophila sp.
ATGTATGCAGCTCGCGAAATCGCACCACTTACTTTAATTTGCGATACCAATCAATATGCCAATTTGCCCATGAATGAAGATGGCTATGCCGGCCACTTCTGGGATATCGAAATTCCTAACACTAAATTATTACGTGGTGGCAACAGCTATAAGTTCCACCAGTACGTTCACGCCACAGATGTTTTGCACGTGACCTGGAAGATTGATGAGATATCTGAGCGCGTTAATTCCAAAGGCATAGCGATGGCAACCATGTTTAGTACTGCCACTTATCGCAATCAACGTAACGAGCTTTTAGCTACCAATACCGAATCCTTAATTTGGATTGCATTGGAGGCTAACTAATGAAAAATGTAAAAGTTGGCGATCAAGTTCCAGTACTAACTAAACATTGCACTCTAACTTCAATGATCGCTTATGCAGGCGCAACTTGGGATTGGCACCGCCTGCACTATGACCATGAATATTTAGAGTCAAAGGGATTAGCAGCGCCGGTCGTAGATGGTCAAGTATTTGGTGCCTATGTCGTGCAAGCTATTCAAGATTGGCTAGGCGAGAGCGCTTTTATTTCTGAGTTAGATTTTCGTTACGCCGGCTTAGTGTTTGCCGAAGAACGCGTTCAGGTAAGCGGTGAAGTCACTGAAGTTAGCAGTATCGAAGTATCGCTATCGCTAAAGATTGATGTGGTCGATGCCAGTGGTGCGGTTCTGCGCCCGGCCGTTACGCCAATTACGGCAAAGGTAGTTTGGCGTTAAAGATGAAAACCCCAGTAATTGTTGGTGCTGCAGAGTGCGATTTAGGCGTCACCAATAAATCAATTCTGGAACTACAAGCACAAGCGGTTTCGCGAGCTTTAGCTGATGCCGGCTTAAAGATCAGCGATGTTGATGGCATTGCAACTAATGCGATTTCGCGCTTTTCGGCTAGTTCGCTAGCTGATTACTTGGGTATCGAACCTAAATTCACTGATTCAACTTTTGCTGGCGGCAGTTCTTTTGAAATGTATGTGGCTCGTGCCTATCACGCAGTTGCCAGCGGACAATGCAATGTAGTTGTGATTTCATTTGCTTCGAATCAACGATCAGCTAAATCTCGATCCCTTGGTGGAGTCGTAGAACATCACACTCCTGAAGCACAATTCGAAACTGCCTACGGCCCACTCTTTCCACTTAGTTATTACGCGATGGC
>CAZUWN010000003.1:14456-19952 GCA_964624105.1 uncultured Candidatus Planktophila sp.
GGTTTCGGCGAATCAACGACTAATACCTCTATGACTACTCATCGCGATTTGCGAGTAACGGGCGCCAAACAGAGCGGTGACATTGCATTTACAATGGCTGGCGTATCGCGTTCGGATATTGATGTTGTTGAACTTTATGATTCGTTCACAATTACCACGATGCTTTCGCTCGAAGGATTGGGATTTGCCGGCAAAGGCGAAGGCGCCGATTTTGTGCTTGATGGAAAAACCAGACCAGGTGGCTCATTTCCATTAAATACCAATGGCGGGGGACTTTCTTACTGTCACCCTGGCCAATATGGAATTTTGTTACTGATCGAAGCAGTACGACAGTTGCGTGGTGAATGCGGTGATCGCCAAGTGGCCAATGCGAAGTTAGCGGTAGCCCACGGCACTGGCGGAATTCTTTCGACAAATGCCACTGTGATTCTGGGGGCAAATTAATGTTTCCATACTTACCTCATGAAGATGCAATCAGTGCGCCATTTTGGGCAGCTACCCGCGAGCGAAAATTGGTTATTCAGTATTGCTCAACCTGTGATCAATTCCAGTGGTACCCACGCGCCATCTGTATTTCTTGCGCTACTGAGAATCTGACATGGCGTGAAGTAAGCGGCAAAGGCACCGTAGATTCCTGGACTACTGTGCATCGTGCACCTACTGAGGGGTTTGTTCCACCATATGTAATTGCTCGCGTTCTGCTGAGCGAAAAGGTAATCCTGCTAACTAGACTTGTGGGTATCGAGAGCCCCGCTTGTGATCAAGTAGTTGAGCTTTCTTGGCAAGAGTTATCTGATGGTCGCGCACTTCCGGTATTTGGTTAAGTTAGAACTAGGAGCTAAAAATGGATTTCAACTTAAACGATGAGCAATTAGCATTTAAGAAAGTGCTACGCGAGTTTGTCGAAAAAGAAATCAAGCCTGTTGCTAACCAGTATGAAAAAGAAGGCATCTACCCAACTGAGATAGTTGCGACCATGGCCGAGATGGGTCTTTTCGGAATGACAATTCCAGAAGAGTACGGCGGCCTAAATGTTGACATGGTTTCCTTCGCTTTAGTTTTTGAAGAAATTGCTCGCGGCTGGATGGGCGTTGCTGGAATTCTCGGTAGCCACTCACTTTCATGTTGGATGATTGCGCATCACGGCACCCAAGAACAAAAAGATAAGTACCTGCCTGATCTAGCAACTGGTAAACGCCGTACTGGTATTGGTTTAACCGAGCCAGATGCTGGCACTGATCTACAAGGTATTCGCACTACTGCCCGTCTTGAAGGTGACGAATATGTAATCAATGGTTCAAAAACCTGGATCACAAATGCTCGTTACGCAGATCCTCTGCCAGTCTTAGTTAAGACAGATCCAAGCGCATCACCTGCACATAAAGGCATGAGCGTAATTTTAGTTGAGGCTGGCACACCAGGCTTCGAAGTTTTGAAAGACATCGGCAAACTTGGTTATAAAGGCACTGAATCTTGCGAAGTAGTTCTTAACAATGTGCGAGTTCCAAAAGGAAACCTACTTGGTGGCGTCGAAGGTCGCGGAATGCAGCAAGTATTAAGTGGCCTAGAAACTGGTCGCGTTAATATCGCAGCTCGTTCAGTTGGTATCGCACAAGCTGCGTATGAAGCTGCGATTAATTACTCCAAAGAACGTAAAGCATTCGGCCAGCCAATTAGTGAATTCCAAGCAATCCAATTGAAATTAGCCGAGATTGCAACTCACTTACAAGCAGCGCGCTTAATGACTTACTGGGCAGCTTCAAAAGCTGATGCTGGTGAGCGAGTTGATATGGAAGCTGGTATGGCTAAGTACTTTGCAAGCGAAGTTGCGATCATGGCATCGCTTGAAGCAATGCGCGTACACGGCGGTTATGGCTACTCAACTGAATATGTAGTCGAGCGCCTTTATCGCGATGCACCTCTTATGTCGATTGGTGAAGGAACCAATGACATCATGAAGATGGTTATTGCTAAATCTCTACTAAGTGGAAAGACCCAAATCGGATAATGAGCGCCCGCAGCCATCTCTACGTTCCCGCCAATGATTTAGAGCGTTTAAATAAGGCGCTTGGTCGCGGAGCAGATGCGCTAATTGTTGATCTTGAAGATGGCGTTGCACCAAGTGATAAGGGCATTGCTCGCGAGAACTTGACTTCATTTCTAGAGAATCTAAATTCCACAGTTGAAATTTGGGTTCGCGTTAATCCTGAAAAAGGTGCGCTAGAAGCTGACTTAGCTGCAGCAGTTCATAAAAATTGTCGCGGAATTGTTCTAGCAAAATCTACAACTTTGGCCGAAATTCAAAATCTTGATTCATTGATAACTGGACTTGAAAAGTCTCGGGGCATTACCGAGAAATTAGAAGTGTCTGCTTTGATCGAGTCGGCCCTCGGCGTATTTAACGCTCAAGTGATTGCCACTGGCCCACGCATTACTCGTATGCAAGTTGGCGAATCAGATCTACGCGCTGATTTAGGGACATCAGGGCTGGCTGGCGAAACAACCACACAGTTCGCTCGCAGCATGGCTGTTTTCGCGAGCGCTGCTGCCGGCATCAATCCGCCACTTGCGGCCGTATCAACTAACTTTAAAGATCTCGATGCCTATCGCAAGAGCTCACAAGATTTCAAAGAGTGGGGCTACTTTGGTCGCGCTTGTATTCACCCGGCGCAAGTTGAAATTGTTAATGAAGTTTTTACACCGAACGCTGAAGAGTTAGCAGCCGCCCAAGATATTCTCGATCGACTAGCAGCTGCTGGTGGTGGCGTAGCACTTGATGTCAAAGGACGAATGATTGATGAAGCAATTGCCAAAATTGCTCGTCGCACCTTAGCAACCGGAAAGTAGGCAACTATGTCGGTAATTAAAAGCCAAGATCTTCGCGACATGTCTGGCGCAGTCGATGTGCCGATTCCAGATTCAACTGGTGTTGTAAAGATGCACCGCTTGCATACTTGGGAAAATGGCACCAGCGTAATGATTGTGAATTTTCCTGCTGGCTGGTCCCGCCCAATTGAAGGTAGTTATGAATGTGCCGAAGAGTTTTTTGTCTTTGAAGGCGAACTTCATATGTCGGGTGATGTAATTGTTGCGGGCGATCACACTTGGGTTCCACCTCAATCACTTCGAATCGGTGCCTTCACACCAAATGGCGCCGTTGCCATCGCTTGGTTCTACGGTGCACCTAAATGGAATCGGCGCGAAGGCAGCGAAGGCTCAGTTTCACAGATCAAAACCCATATTGATAAAAACGCCTTTGGTGAGATTCGTCCAATTGGTGCAAATGGTTTTGCGGGGCAGACCATTAAGTTGCCAGCCAGTGGCTATGTAGCACCTAGTCAGTGTGAAGTAATTGATATTGCTAATCGAAGCTGGACGCTTTATGAAACAGGCAGCGAAGTTAAGCTAACTGATCTTTCTTTAATCCGTCTTTAAGCATTAACCAAGCGCTGAAAGTAATTATTCCGCAAATTGCAATGCCCCAAAGTCGGCCGGTAACAGCGTTATCTGCCATATTTCCAATGATTTCACTGATAGTTCCGATCATGGCAATGCCAATCACTGCTGATATCTGACGAACCATAGAAAGCGCAGCCATGCCCGATGCGGCTTTAGCAGGTTCGAGAGATTCCATAATTGCCACAGTGTCACCAGCAAAGAGGATGCCGGCAAAGAAACCAGAGAAAATTAAAGTAAATAGGAATACCGCCATTGGGCTTTGCGCAAAGAGTGCAATAACTATGTAATCAACGCCAAGTAAGAATGAGGCCAAGAGCATCACTTTGCGCAGTTCATTCGAACTCTTAACTTTGCCCAAGATAGTTGAACCAAGTGGCATAAAAACACACATCAGCAGAATTACTAAGCCGCCCATTCTTGGTGAAAATTCCAAAGTCTTCTGGCTAAAGAGTGCAACCAACAAGGTGGCAGCTGGGATTGTTGCGTTGTATATAAAACAAGCGATTAAAACGCCCCGTACTCGCCGAGACTTAAACCAAGCTGGATCAATAAGTGGATGAGCTACGCGACTCTCAATTCGATAGAAAGCCCAGTATAAGAACGCACCAACTGAAATCAACGCCGTATCGATAACTGGATGCGGAACGGCTCGACCTAAATCGATTACACCTGCTGAGAAAAATAAAGTTGCGGCGCTGATAGTAAGAATGCCAAGCACGTCGATGGGATTAATATTTTTATGGGTTTCACTTTCGTGCAATAGGAAAGTCAGTGAAAGACCGATTAGTGAAATCACAGGCTGGCAGTAAAAGAGAGCATGCCAGCCATATGCTTGAGTTAGAAACCCACCAAAGAGCGGGCCAAGTAAGAGCCCAATTGAGCTAAAACTAATCCAAAGACCAACTGCTTTATTGCGCGAATTTGGATCAACATTTGCATTCAAAATAGCGGCACCGTTTGGCAACATAAATGCCAATCCAAAACCTTGGAAAATTCGGCAAGCTAATAACATGGGGAAAGAAGTCGCAAAAGATGCGAGCAATGCGCCGGTTCCAAAGATAATCATTCCGATGCGAAATGCCTTTAGTGCGCCCCATTTATCGCCGAAAGCACCAGCGAAAGGCAAGATCGTTCCCGTTGTAATGCTTAAGGCACTTAAAATCCATTGCAAGGCACTTGTTTCGGCATTGAAGTCAGCTTGAATTGATGGAATTGCAGTGGTGACTGCAGTGTTATCAAACATCACAGCGCCTAGACCCATCGCTGCAATTAGCGCAACTACTCGCGGGTCTTGATAAACGCGGCGGTTCATGCGCTCTTAGTTGATAAGAGTTTCATTAAGGCAGTTAGATCGCCTTGATTTTCAAAATTAACATATTTTGATACTTGTTCAACTGCATCAGTTGCCAAATAGCGAGATGCATTCAAATTAAATTTCTGCATAAGCTGTGCTCTGGTAAGTGGCGCTTCTTTGCTTCCTAAACTGGCGGCAACTCTATGGGTGTGTGTTTGGCCATCTGTAGTTTTAACAGTTAGAACTGCCGCAAACGCATTAGGAAATATTTGCGTAGCTTGATCATCGGCAACCACATTTACTTTGGCTGCTAGCGCTAAGCGCTCTGGCTGATCCCAATTACTTTCCGAGAAATCATCAAGGTAAACACCGAGCCCGCCACCACCAAGAAATGCAGTTGCTAACGTGTATGGGGCTGAGAATTTTCCGTGATAGCCAGACTTAGGATGAATCTTCTCTTCGCGCGGCTCGCCAATTGTGCGAATTACCGGAGATGCAACACCTAACTCGATACTGACAACATCGGCTGCATTGATTCCGCTAGCGCGAAGAGCAAGGGCACAATCAATTCCAGGGTGAGTGAAATGATTTGTTGGATATGGCTTATAAGCAGTTTTTAATAACTCCCAGCGATCGCCTAGGCCATCTAGAAGTGCGCCCGCATCGTATTGACCATCGAGATATGCGTTAAAGAAACCGAAGCGACCTTCGAGAACTGTTGGGGGACCGGTGATTCCTTCGCG
>CAZUWN010000003.1:20052-23388 GCA_964624105.1 uncultured Candidatus Planktophila sp.
GCCATACCTAGTCGATTAGTTATTTCGATTCCAATGGCAACTGAACGCAGAATTTGATCAGGCGATGCGTTTACTTCTTCAGCTACTGCAAGGGCAGTGGGAACAATAGATGCCGATGGGTGAAGCACTGATGGCAAATGAGTGTCATCAAAATCAAGAATGTGGGCCAAGGTGCCATTGATAAGCGCAGCACTTGCCGAAGGCAATTTAAGTTGTGAACCAATCACACTTGAAGTTGGCGTGCCGCCCCATGCAGCAACTACTCGCTCTACGGCGCGATCAGGATCTGATTCGTGTAGCGATTCAGCGCGACCGGCCAAACTATTTCCGAGTACATCTAGAATTCTTTCGCGTGCATCTGCGGCAATATTAGGTGCAAGAACTTTGGTATTGGCAGCGAACTCAGCTAATAGCTGAACGTGAGTTTTCTCGCTGCTCATGAGTTTATTAAACCAATACCGCTAATGGTCGAGTTGGTGAACCAGTTGCGCCTTGGAGATTTAGTGGAGTTAAGACAAATAGGAATTCGTTAACACCAGTTTCCGCAAGTTCATCTAGCTTCATGGTTTCGATAATATGAATACCGGATTCAACTAAGAAAACTCGATGCACTGGAAGTTCGCGGTGACCGGCACCTGCTGGAATATGTTCGAATGCAATAGTTTCGCCGCCGCATGCGCGAGGTTTTTTAGCAGCTAACCATTTAGCGCCGGCTTCACCAATACCTGGTGTGCCCAGTGATTGACCTTGGAATAAATCTTTATTTTCCCAATTCTTTGACCAACCGGTACCGATAAGAACTACATCGCCTTCGTTAATTTCAAGTCCAGCTAATTTCTGAGCGGCTTCAAGGTCTGCAACTGTAATTTCGTAATCCGGCCCTAAAACCTCTTTATTAAGGGCTTTAGCCACATTTAAGAAAACGCCGCGGCAGAGGAATGGCTTAACAGTTTCAATTCCATGTTTACTAAATCCCATATGACTCATTACGGATTGCGCATCAATACCGCCAAATATTTTTCCTTGGAAAGAAACGTGTGCAAGTGCATCGATATGTGTACCGGCATGAGTTCCAGTAACGATGATGTCGTTAGCTGCTGACCCACCAGCGGCCGAAATTACATCGCCATGTCGACGGTCAAGCACCATGCGATAGGGAGTGTGGTTAGGTGATTGCGGCATACCCCGAAACATAGGTTGCGAAAGATCGATGACTTTAGCGCTAGCTAGTTGATCCCAGATCTTGGTCATATTTTCACTTTCCTTCGTTTGACGCGTTTTGCGAGATTATTCCCGCAGCTTCGAGCTCAGCAATTTTGCTTTCAGCTAGACCCAAGGTCTGTGCCAAAATCTCGTGGGTATCTTGCCCCTTAGCTCGCCCAGTCCAGCTAATTTGACCTGGCGTTTCGCTTAATCTATAAAGAACATTCTGCATTCGAACTGGACCCAATTTTGGATCATCCACCGTAGTAATAGTGTCTAGCGCTTGGAATTGTTTGTCCGCCATGATGTCGCGAATATCGTAGATCTGGGCAACAGCAGCTTCAGCTTCTTCAAATGCTCGCACAACTTCGGCCGTATCTCGCTCGGCAATCCAGCTTGAAACATAGCCATCTAGTAAATCAGCATGCTTGGCGCGCTCGCCACCGGAGGCAAACCAGGGCTCAGCAATAACTTCTGGATGTCCGACCAAATGCATTACGCGCTCTGCAATTGATTGCGCCGAAGTTGAAATTGCCACCCATTTACCATCTTTAGTTTTATAGGTATTGCGGGGTGCGTTATTTACCGAACGATTTCCAGAGCGAGGTTGCACGATGCCGAGTTGATCATAAACAGTTGGTTGAGGTCCCAAGATAGCCAAGATCGGTTCGATAATTGCTAAATCAATAACCTGACCTTTACCGAATGCTTCACTTTGCGGATTCTGCTGTGCTGCCAAAGCAGTTAAAACCGCCTGTGAGGTAGCAAGAGCTGCGATGCCATCGGCTAAACCAAATGGTGGCAGCGTTGGTGGGCCATTTACTTCACCAGTCATCGCTGCAAAACCACTCATCGATTCAGCTAATGTGCCAAAACCAGCGCGGTGCGAATAAGGACCAAACTGACCAAAACCGGTAACTCGAGCAATGATTAACTTTGGATTTATCGCCAACAGAACATCTGGGCCAATACCCCAACGCTCTAAAGTGCCAGGGCGGAAATTTTCAATAAAAACATCTGATTGCTTAATTAATTCCTTGAGAATTTCACTACCTGCTGGCTTACCTAAATCAAGTGCCAAAGTTTTCTTATTACGAGCCAACATGGTCCACCAAAGCGGAACTCCATCTTTGGAATGACCATGTAAACGAACTGGGTCACCCTTGGTTGGATGTTCAATCTTGATTACTTCGGCCCCAAAATCTGCCAACATCGTGGCAGCCATCGGCCCCGCAAACAAAGTTGCGGCATCAAGTACGCGAATTCCTTTTAATGCGCTCAAGCTCGGAACTGATACTTTCCGATTGCGTTGCCAACAATCTTGCCGTTTTCTAGAACATGGTTACCGCGCACAAATGTGTCAGTAACTTTGGCAGTTAAAGTGAATCCTTCAAATGGAGTATGACCTTGAGTTGATTCAGAATCTGCAGCGCGCACTGTGTAGTTAACATTTTCGTCAATGAGTGCGATGTCGGCTTCAAAACCAACAGCGAGCGAGCCCTTCTTCTTAAGGCCATAACGTTGTGCTGGAGTGTATGAAGTTAACTTGGCGATCTGTGGGCGAGTTAATCCTCGCTGCAAGCCTTCGGTAACCATGCCAGGCAGTAGGTATTCAGCGCCACCAAAACCAGACTTTGCTAAGAAGACATCTTCCTTTGGATTTCCAAATTTAAGTTCTTCTTTACAGCAAGCATGATCACTTACGACCCAGTCAAGATTTCCGGCCTTGAGATGAGTCCAAAGTGCTTCAACATCTGCACGTGGGCGAAGTGGCGGATTAACCTTGCCGCCAACGCCTTTTGAGTTCTCAATGTCAGCAAGTAAGTGCCCCACAGTGACTTCACGACGGAAATTGATATGTGGGAAAGTACTCTGCATCATCATCGCTGCTTCAACTGCCTTGCGTGAAGTTAAATGAAGCAAGTTGATATTTGGTAGCTCAGTCTCATATGCCAAGTAAGAAGCAATCGTGATTGCTAAACCTTCTGAGTGTGGCGGACGGGATTGATGGTAAGCCTCAAGGCCGCTGTACTTACCTTCTTCTTCAACGATCTTGGTGTACGCACTCATGATTTCAGCGGTCTCACAATGTAGTCCGAGTGAGATGGCATCTGCCTTATCGCCAAACTTTTC
>CAZUWN010000004.1:0-21630 GCA_964624105.1 uncultured Candidatus Planktophila sp.
GCCTTAATGTCGCAAGACCGTTCGATATACGCCTAAGGGGTCAGCATTTGTCGCGTTAATGACAGCTTCTAGATTGGCAATGGAGTCTCGATGTGAGATCAATTCGCCAACCGGAATCGAGCCACTTGCTACCAACTCGATTGCCTTTTCATAGCGCCTCGCACCACCACGTATTCCGATCAACGTTTGATCACTTAGCACAGCGTTTGCAAAAGTAAGCGGTAGATCTGCAGCGCCTACGGCAACTATTACTCCCCCGATGCCAACCCAATCCATTGCGAGTTGAGCACCAGATTTTGATGACGAGGTTTCGATTGCAACTGCTCGTTCGCCAGATATTGCATGAGGCAACAATTCAACAGGATCAATCGCATCAATACCCCATGCCTTAGCTTTATCGCGTCGTGCCGAAAGTGGTTCGACTAATTGCACGGTAAATCCATTTAGCTGCAGAAGTTTGGCAGCAACGATTCCGATTGGTCCGCCACCAACGACAATAAGTGGAGCGGTTGTGGTTACAACTTGCTTTAAACGTTCAACCGTATGCAAGCCAACAGTAATTGGTTCTAACACTGTGCCCGCTTCATCACTGACTGAATCGGGTAATGCGTGCAGATTTTCTTTTGGCAAAGTTAGATAAGAAGCAAATGTCCCTGGCGCTGTTAACCCTAAAAATTTATACTCGCTACAAGCACTTGGTCGCCCGGCTAAACAAAGTGCGCAAGTGCGGCAACTAATTGCGGGGTCAATTGCAACGCGTTCTCCCGTAGAAACAATCTCACCAACTGCGTCATGTCCTAGAACTACTGGCATGAAACCCCAGTCAGCTTCGTATAGATGTAGATCAGTACCGCAAACCCCAGCCGTTCTGATCTTCACTAACTCTTCATCTACTTGCGGCGTTGGAATTTCTGCTTGAGTGATACTGAACTGTCCCAATTTAATAAGCGTTGGGATTGTTCCACCTGCGATAACAGTCATAGCCTTGATTTTATTAGGTAATTGACCCACATGGCTATGAGGTTTACTCTGAGAAAAACTTTTACCTATACGGGGGAATTCATGATCGAGATCGGCGTTGTTAATGAACCATCTGCTGGGTTCACCGCTCCTAATGCCAAACGCTTGGAAGATATGGGCTTTGATTATTTATTAACCCCTGATACCCAGAATTTATCGGCTGATCCATATGGGCAGCTATCACTCGCTGCCGCTGCAACGAAGAAAATCAAACTTGGCACCGGTGTAACTAACCCGATAACCCGCGATGTCGCAGTAACTGCCAGCGCCCTTGCAACACTGCAAATCGAATCAAATGGTCGCGCCGTATGCGGAATTGGTCGCGGTGATTCATCTGCTGCTCACATCGGTAAGAAACAAGCAACTGGTGAACAATTGGCTTTCTATGCCAATTCAATCCGCACCTACATCGCCGGCGGCACAGTAGATCGCGATGGCACCGCATCAGCCATGCGTTGGATCAAACCAGGCGATGTTCCACCAGTACCAATAGATATTGCTTGCACTGGCCCAAAGACAATCGAACTTGCTGCCGATGTGGCTGATCGAGTTTCATTCGCAGTTGGCAGCGCCCCAGAGCGTTTGCAATGGGCGATGGATATTTTTAATGCGCGCATGGCAGTTAACGGTCGCGATCGCAAATCTGTAAATGTTGGTGCTTATATTAATTTAGTTTGTGACCCTGATGAACAACGCGCAGTTAATCTAGCTCGAATGGTTACTGGCATGGTTTCGCACTTTGCAGGCATGAAAGCATCTCCAACTGAGCATCTGCCTGAGCAGATCAAAGGTATCGCCGAGAAAATGAAATCTGATTACGACATGAAGCACCATGCCCAAGATGCAGGTTCGCACTTAAACATGATTGATGATGAATTTGTCCGCTGGATGGCAATTTGTGGGCCAGTTGATTTGTGCGTCGAAAAACTCAGCAAGTTAATTGATATGGGTCTAGAGCATGTATATCTATTGGGTGGCTCACCTTATGCCGAACCACATGGCAAGCGCATTACCGGTGTTGTTGATATGTCCGAACTATTTGCAGCAGAGGCAATGCCGCAGATCCGAAAGTCATATGCAAACGTTTAGATCTTGAATTAAAAAGCGGGAGTGACCAATTGGCCACTCCCGCTTTTCTATTTATTAGTTTTTACTTGGCGTTATTTGAACACCAGCTTGCCCAAGTTAGATCGGCACCATCGGTGCCCTTGCCCTTGAGTTGGCTATTGAAGAAGGCAGACCATGAAGTCTGGTTCTTCCAGAGTGGAATAAAGCGATCTGCAGATGCACCAGGTGCAACTGGAGCAGTTGCAGGAGCAAATTGGTACTGAGCATCTTTAGCGATTACTGCATCACGCAACCATGGCTCAATTTTGTTCCAGGTTGAAAGTGTCCATGCCCGAGCATGATAGATCGCATGGATTCCGGTAGCTGCCTCACCGATACAAGTAAATGGTGGCATTGGTGAGACGCGAGCCCATGAGTTATAGAACGGTGCTGGTCCTGATGGAACACGTGCTTCGCCGGCTGCATTCTTAGGCAACATGCGCATTTGTCCTGGCTTTGAGATCCAGAAATCAAAAGCTTCGATTCCGGTGTAGCGAGCTGTAGTACCGGTGAATTTATCTGATGCACGTGAAGTGTAACCAGTTGAGAAGCCAAATGGATCTTTGATTCCATAACGGCCATCATCATCTAATCCATAATTAAGTGGAATATCAGATACGAATACTTTGGTCCCATCACCCAATTTTATTGGTGCACCAACAGCACCTTCAACTTGGAACGCGGTTCCAATTGCCGCAGGGACGCCATATAGAACTCCACTCTTGACGCGGTAAACGCTATTAACCGTGTCATTAAGAATTGGAACTACTGGATAAGTCTTTCCATCGTAGGCATTCTTCCAAGTTGTCAGAACCTTAGTTGCATCGGATGGGTCTGTGTAAAAAAGAATTTCGCGAGTAACTAAATAAATGTATTCGCCATTTCGTACTAGCTTGCGAACGTTGTAACCCTCAAGGTTCCAGAGCTTTGCACCTTGTCGCATTCCTGGAGCAACTGGGCCGCCACCTGGAACCTGGGCGAAGACAGTTCCGCTGATACGGAAATACATTTCCTTGCCATCTGGGCGACCTGCATATTGCAACGCTAACTTCTGGTCATCGCTCTTAATTGTTAGAAAAAGCGCGCCGACAGTTCCATCATCAGCACTTGCTTGTACAGGGATCGAAATAAGACCGGCTATGAGAGCGGCGCTTAATCCAATTACTTTGAACTTTTTCATTAATAACTCCTCCTCAAGAGAACGTTCTGTGAACGTTTTGTCATAGGAAACTCTTGGAAGTTACTGAAAGCAATGACCGAATGGTAACGAATTGGTTTCACGCTCAATTTTGTTCCGCAGCATGAAATCTTTCGAACCAATAAGGGGTGACACTCAGGCTTTTGCTGGAACCCCAAAGTGATAACCCGTGGCCTCATTTAAATGGAGCTCACGAATTTTTAGATCTCCAGCCATTTGCTTTATGGCCGCATTAGATTTCTTAAGAACAAATGCGCGATTCTCATCGGCACCCATTTCCATCTCCATCGCCGCGGCATGATTACGAGCAATGATTCGATCATTAAGTGGCTTTTGAATTCGATGGAACTCAGATAGAGCTAACCTAACTGCTTCCGGATTGCCAATATCTTCAGGCGAAGGAATCAATGGCAGAAGTGCCTTTAAGCTAGCAATGCCCATATTTAAGCCTTGACCACGGGCTGGGTGAATTGCATGTGCTGCGTCGCCAATTAAAACCACATTACCAATTGCATAATCAATTGCATGAATCATGCGCACTGGATAAAAGCCAGCTAACTCTAGTTCGCTCTCTGCTAGCTCAGGAGCAATGCTGCCAACAATCTTTTGACGATCTTCATTTGTTGACTTCTTCCACCAAGGAATACCTTCATCGGCAACTGGCATGGTCACTTTGATGCTGCAGTCCATACGTTGCTGAATTACCAATTGGCCATTGTCGCCGGCATATCTGAAGAAGTAATTATCAGGTGAAAGTGAGGCTGGTCGATCTGTAAAGAAGGCCACCATCGGATGTGTGTACGGATGTTCAAAACATGGAACCCGTAGCTTTTCGCGGACAGTTGAAGATGCGCCGTCGCAAGCAATAATCATGTGTGCGCTAATTTGCACTTCGTCACCTTCACGATTTGTGGCCAGCACATTAGTGACATTGCCATCGGTGACTTCAAGATCTTTTACTGAATACGGTTGCAGTAGAACAAAGCCCGGGTCAGACTTTGCAAAGTTCATGAAGGTTGGTGTGATTAACTCATGATTAATAACCAAGAAGTATGGATAGGGAATTCCCATTTCGGTGTACTCGGCTGAGAGTAAGGTTTCGCCATCGGATGATCTAAATTGATGGCCAATTCGCTTGGTAGCACCAGCTGCAAAGAAATGCTCAAGAACGCCCCATTCGGCAATTGCTTCTACATTTACTGGAGAAATGTGA
Source organism: uncultured Candidatus Planktophila sp. (assembly GCA_964624105.1). Classification (GTDB taxonomy): domain Bacteria; phylum Actinomycetota; class Actinomycetes; order Nanopelagicales; family Nanopelagicaceae; genus Planktophila. Next base: position 4,539 of record CAZUWN010000004.1, read on the forward strand.
TCGCCGCGGGCAGTGTCGAGAGGACCGCCAGTGCCTTGGTCGATACAGATAACTCGATGGCCAGAGTTAACAAGGGCTGCACCCATAGCGGAACCAGAGACTCCGCCACCGATGATTAATATATCTGCAAACATTTTCATGTATTTATTTAAGCGGATTATTCAAGAACGGCAACATTTAGCAGGTGGGTTAACACTCACGCCAGCGTTAGAAATGGAACGCTACCTCTCGTTCTTGCCATCTTCGAATCCGCGAAGGTACCCACGTCTTTCTGCCATTTCAGCTCCGAGCCCGAACATATCTTCTTCAGGTGGTCGCACGATAGACCTAGCGCCATCACCATCTGCCAGCGTTACATATTGCGCTAATCCGCGTACTAGAACTACCGGAATCTGAGTTAACTTTCCTTTTACCAATTCAGCAGCGCTGGCAATTTCATCGGCAACTGCGGCCACTGATTGTTCGAGGGTACGACCGGCGGCATCTTTCTGACCGCGATAATCGAGCAAAGTTGTAACACCAGCAACGCCAATTGCATTATCAGTTAGACCAAGTCGCCAGGCACGCCCCATTGTGTCGGTGACAACTACGCCAATTGGTTGCGCAACTTTATGAAATTCAGCGCGTAACTTTCGAGCACTTAAATCACTATCAACTGGCAGCTTAAGAATCATTCCTTTGGGAGCATTAGATGCGTCGACGCCAGCTGCAGCCATAATCAAACCATGTTTAGTTTCTACAATTTTTGTTGAGCCTCGTTGTGCAATAACGCGAACGGTTTCTTCATCAATAATTGCTTCGCGGGTTTGGCTCGGAACCATTTGTCCTTCGGCTTTGCTAATAACTTTACTGGTAACAACCAAAATGTCATGGGCTTGCAATCCTGGGCCAGCTAATACCGCCTCGAGAATTAGCGCAGCTAAGTCATCGCCCGGATTAATCTCAGGAATACCTTTGATCGGAAATACGCTGAAGTCACTCGTCATTGCATCATCGCTATCGCTCGCATTGCAATCTCTTTCGCTGCCTGGTCATCAGTCATTAATAATGGTGCACTCTCGCACTTAATTCCTAAATTTGTAACTGCTGACACGTGCTCATCATCGGTATCTGCAATTAACCAAGCATCAAGTAAGTCGCCGTACTGAGCAGCCACGCTGGTTGCACTGGTTTCTAAGCCAAGTGCAGTCAAACATTTATCCGCCATTCCTAAAACTGGATTGCCGCCAATAATTGGTGAAACGCCAACAACAGGGGCACTAGCTGTCATGATGGCCGCACGGATTCCTGGAATTCTTAGGATCATTCCGATTGAAACTATCGGATTACTTGGCGGCAGAATAATTAGATCAGCTTGTGCAATTGCATCCAAAACACCTGGTGCTGGCTGGGCAGACTCTGCGCCCTCTAATTCAAATCCAATAGCGGGCAATGCGGCCCGATGCTTAACCCACCACTCTTGAAAATGGATTTGCTGCCCATCAGTTAACTGAACTTGAGTCTGTACAAAATCATTTGTGGCTGGCATCAAATTCAGGCCGATCCCCCACTTAGCGCATTGCAACTTCACAATTTCGCTAAGTTCAACGCCGTTGTTTAATAAATTGGTTCGATAGATGTGGGTGGCATAATCTTTATCGCCCAAGTTAAACCATTGCTCTTGCCCTAAATAGTGAGCCAACTGTTGCTGCACCACCCAAGTTTCATCTTTGCGTCCCCAGCCGCGCACCAAATCAGATTCACCAGCTAAGTTATAAATTACTGAATCTAAGTCAGGACAGATGCGCAGACCATGCATATTTATATCGTCGCCATTATTTATGATTACCGAAATTTCTAGGTTATCAATTAACCGTAAACCCTTTAGAAAACGGGCGCCGCCTATTCCGCCTGCTAAGGCAACTACTTTTAACGGCGCACTCACAGGTACGATAATAGAGTGAATAGCGCTAGCAACCCCAATGAACCATGGGATGTATTCCTGCCCCTGAAACAATTTGATGCGGGCAAGTCACGATTGGGCAATATTCCGGCAGATTTTCGAGTTTCACTGATTAAAGCGATGGCAGTTGATCTAATTGATGTATTGCTTCAAACCCCTCAAATCGCAAGCATCACAATTGTCGGTGTCAATCATCAAGATTTAATTAACTCTGCTAACCCGCGCTTGAGATCATTTCCAATATCGCAACCAATTGATATCAATTCTGATTTGCAGTTAGCAGTCGGTGATTCAAGACGAATTGCAATTTTCTTACCAGATCTGCCTAGCGTGAAAACAACTGAAATAACAGAAGCGCTTGAACTTGCTAGTGGCCATCGCACCTCATTTGTTGCCGATCAAAAATCAATCGGAAGCACGGCTTTCTTTAGCACCGTTGGAAAAGTTATGACTCATTTCGGTATCAATTCAGCGGCAGCCCATCGCAGCGCCCAGGCCATCGAGCTAATTGACCCGCAGTTCAAGGGGATCAAAGCCGACTGCGATGACTGGTCAGACTTGCTAGCAATTGATACTCGCGATTTAGGTCACGCAACGCGAGCATTAATGGAACATCATCTGCAAAATTAGCAATCGCCCTTTAGAATTCGCTACATGACTGAAACTACTGAAATTTATCCGGGCAAAGAACTTAAAGCTTTAACAGTTGGCATCATTGGGGGCACTGGCGCACAAGGAACTGGCCTGGGTTACCGATTAGCTAAAGCTGGCTTTAACGTAATTTTAGGTTCGCGCGATGGTGCAAAAGCAGTTGCTACAGCGGCCGAAGTTGGCCACGGCATTACAGGTGCTGACAATGTTGAATGTGCGGCAAAGTCTGATTTAGTAATCGTCGCGGTTCCATGGGATAGCCACAAAGACACACTAACTTCACTTAAGAATGAGTTAGTTGGCAAAGTAATTATCGATTGCGTTAACCCAATGGGTTTTGATGCCGGTGGTGCCTTTCCATTAGCAGTTGAAGAAGGCAGCGCATGTGCGCAAGCACAAGGAATCTTGGGCGAGAGTTATGTAGTTACCGCTTTTAACCATGTATCTGCAGTTCTGCTTTCAGATCAATCACTAGCTGAAGTTGATATCGACATCATGGTCGTTGGCGATCACAAACCAGCTACAGATTTGGTGCAGCAGATGGTTGATCAAATTGCTGGAATGCGCGGAATCTATGCGGGCAAGATGCGAAATGCTGGCCAAGTTGAAGCACTGACTGCAAACCTAATTTCCATGAACCGCCGCTATAAAACTCATGCTGGCGTTCGGGTAATTGGCGTTAACTAAGCAGTTATCTCGCCGCTTTTTGCTTGGGGAAAGTAGTTTTGCCCAATACCTGATGAACGTTTTGCGATCATTACGGTGCGCTTGTAAGACATGATCTCTTCGCCATCTTGATTTAGGCCACGAGTCTTCATGCTGATGATGCCGACATTTGGACGTGAAGCTGATTCACGCGCATCTGTGCAGATTGATTCAGCGTAAAGCGTGTCGCCTTCATAAAGTGGGTGCGTTAACTTGATATCAGTCCAACCTAAGTTTGAAACCGCATTCTGACTCATATCAATTACTGAAATACCAAGCACCATCGCAACAGTTAAACCTGAGTTAACGATTACCCGGCCGGCAGTAATTGGGTTTGACTTAGCGAATTCAACATTGAAGTGGTTCTGGTTGGTGTTGCAAGTAAGCAGCGTGAACCAAGTGTTATCGGCTTGGCTAATGGTGCGGCCGAATGGATGTTGGTAGATATCGCCAACAACATAGTCCTCGAAGAACCGACCTAGAACTGCCTCATGCTTTGTCATCGATAATCCTTTACGAATCTGTTTGAATGAAGTGTTCCACTCTTAGGAACTACCTCGAATATGCACAAATCATACTGGATGCGCTCAAACCTAGAAATAGAAAGTAGCGGGAGTATCAAAGAATGGAACGCCTGGAGTTAAGGGGTTCGCGCCAGTTGCGCTTGTCATTCTTAAGGTGAAAACTAGGCACCATGGCAATCAATCTTGGCGGCGCCCCGTTAAACATAGCTAACGGCATTCGCGAATTCGCAATTGCATCGCCTAATCAAATTGCCATTATTGATGGTGCTAGATCAATTACCTACCGCGAGCTTTTTGAACGCGCTTGTCGATTAGCAAATGCGCTGCTTGCGGCAAATTTAAAACGTGGTGTTGCAGTTGGTGTTTTGATGGGCAACCGATTGGAATATTCCGAAGTTGCCGCCGGTTGCGCAATGGCTGGATTCCCAATCGTGCCAATTAATCCACGCCAAACTGCCGATGAAAACACTTACATCTTTGAACACTCTGAAGCACAAGCACTTATTTACGATGCCGCACTTTCCGCAGTTCTACCCAGTAAATTGCCGGCAACCGTTTGGGCAATTGAAGGCACTGCTGCCCACGCAAACTATGAGAATTTAATTGCTAATTATCCAGCTACTGACCCTGGTGTTGTAGTCGATGAGAACGAACCATTCTGTATTGCCTACACCTCAGGTACTACTGGAAAACCTAAGGGTGTATTAATTTCTCACCGTTCACGCTGCTTAACTTTCTATGCAACTGCTATTGAGTGGGGTCTTGGTCCAGGTCGTCGCACTGTTGCTGTAGCACCGATGTATCACGGTGCTGGTTTTGCATTTGGTTATGGCGCAGTTTTCACTGGCGGCACTTTAGTTATGCAACGCAAATTTGATCCCGAAGAAACGCTAAACATGATTGGCCAGCATAAGTTGCAAACAATCTTTTTAGTTCCAACTCATGCCCAAATGATGCGAGCCCTTGGCGATGACGTGGTTGCATCCAAAGATATTTCAACCTTAGAGACGATTTATTTCAACGCCGCAGCTCTGCCAATTCCGCTAAAGGAATGGGTAGTAAAGCTTTTCCCTAACGTCGATGTGCACGAGCTTTATGGTTCAACCGAAGCTGGCATCGTTACTAACTTGCGCCCAGTCGATGCGATGCGCAAAGCAGGTTCAGTAGGTCATGCCTGGTTTATGACTGAAGTGATTGTCCTAAATGACGATGGAACTCCGACCCCAGTTGGCGAACCAGGTGAGCTTTATTCACGTTCGCCGTACCTAATGAATGGCTATTTTAAGGATGATGCCGCAACCGAAGCCTGCACAACTGCTGATGGCTTCTTGACTTGCAATGACATCGTGGTTCGCGATGCCGAAGGTTATATTTCAATTGTCGATCGCAAGAAAGATTTGATCATCTCTGGTGGCACCAACGTTTATCCACGTGAGATTGAGGAAGTTCTTGCAAAACACTCAGACATTGCTGAGGTTGCAGTTATCGGAATTAAAGATGAAACTTGGGGCGAGCGCGCAATTGCGATTATTGTTTCGCGAAGTGGAACAGAAATAGCTGCCGAAGAACTCGATGCTTTCTCTCGCAAATCACTTGCGGGTTACAAGATTCCTGGCGAATTCCATTTCCTTAAAGTGCTGCCAAGGAATGCTTCTGGCAAGGTTTTAAAGACAGAATTACGAGTTCAGTTCTCAAGTTAATTTGTTTAATTCGTAACCGTTTTTCTATTGCTAACTCTGTTACTCATCGCTAATCTCAACTCTGTAACTGGAACTACTTTCCGCCCCGTGGAACGTAGTAAAGGTGCACAAAACTATTTCTATCTTCAGAGGGAGATGTAAATGCGTCCACACGTAGAGCTCATTGATCAGGCAGATTATGTCTGGCATGGTGCTGAATTAATTAAGGGCAATGGTCGTGCAAGTGAGCGACGCATGAGTGTTGATGAAGAAGATGGTTCTTCTTCCCTTCGCGTTGATTTCCATACTGATTGGAATCGCGGGCCCGGTATTCATCACGCAAACACTGAGTACTACGTTCTCGATGGCGAAATGCGCATTGGTGGAAAAACAATTGGCAAAGGTGGCTATGTTCAAGCACCACGCGGTGTTCCAATGGATTCAATCTTCTTCAAAGAGGGAACTCAGATTTTGCATTACCGCGAATATGGCGATGCTGGTTTTGATGAAGTAGATAATGTAAATGCACCTCGCTGGAAAGATGCGGCATACGGTGACATCACAATTGAAGATACTGAAGCTCGTCAATGGGATGAAGTTCCGAACCCAGGTCCAATGCCCGGGCTACTAATTAAGTATTTAAAAGTAGATCCAATTACTGGTTTCTACACCCGCCTTGTTCACGCTCGCGAAGGTTGGACTGATCACCGCCTTGCACACCACCCATGTTATGAAGAGGCATATACCGTTTCTGGAAATATGTCTTACAACTTTGGTGACCTAACAAAGGGCACTTACTTCTTCCGCCCAGCTCGCGTTAAGCACGGTCACTTCGTTTCACTCGAAGGTGGCGCTACTTGGTTGCTACGTTCAGATGGCGAACTATCTAACTGGTATAGCCAGAACGAATTCGTCCGTTGGGGCGCAGATGCAGTTAACTACGGTCCCGATGGTGCTCGCATGAAGTGGTCACAATCAACACATGACCTAGGAACAGTGCCTACTTGGCGTACTGAACACGATCTAAAGAACCTAAAGGGATCGGTTGATTACCAACGTTCAATGAACCAACCAGATGTTGATTATGTTCAACACGGAACCGGCCCAGATAAGTCACTTGTCGCACTCGGTATCGAAGATGAGCACGGTCATTCACACGATGGCGATCATGGCCATTCACATGAAGCTTGGCCAGATCCAAAGACGCTAGAGCATGCAGATGAGCGCACCGACGAAGGTGCGTACAACTGGGGTTATGGCCGTAAGTGGGAACCAGGTATGCCGATTCCAGCTCCGATAATTTCATCGCTTCCAGTGCGCTCGCGTTCACGCGGCCGCTGGGATGGCGATGGTATGTAAATGGGAATCACACTGCTTGAAGTTTTTCTCTTTATCCATGTAGTTCTATTTGTATATTGGTTAGGCGCTGATCTTGGCGTCTACTACACCTCTCGCTTTGTGGTCGATCGCAAACTTTCCACTGAAACGCGTGCGATCACCGGCAAGATAATGGAATTCGTAGATTTAAGTCCGCGCATCTGCTTAGTGCTCTTTTTGCCGAGCGGAATTTCGTTGATTTCGCTCTATGACAAATCGCCAACTTTTGTTATGGATAATCGATATCTAATCATTATTGGATCTTGGTTGGCAGGGCTAGCTTGGCTTTACTTGGTAATTCGTAATTACCATTCACATGGCGACCCAAAAGCAGCAATTATCAAGAAGACTGACTTAGCCATTCGCTATTTGATTGTGGCTGCAATCTTTGCCGGCGGCATCTTCACCTTGGCAGTTGATGAACCATTTGGCGTTACTACTAATCCAAAATGGCTGGCAATTAAGGTGATGTTCTATGCAACTGCAATTGCTGGCGGCGTTGGAATTCGTAAGGCGCTTGTGCCATTCGGGCCGGCTTTTGGCAAAGTTCTAGCCGGTACTCAGACCGAAGCTGATAACGATGCACTTTCCCTATCGCTTAAAAAAGCCCTTCCTTGGGTGCACTTAATCTGGTTCTGTGTACTGGCTGCAGCATTCTTAGGAATCGCAAAGCCTGGCGCAGTTCTTTAATTAAATAGGAATTAAAAAGCCCCTCACATTGACGTGAGGGGCTTTTTATATACCGATTACCAGATGGCTACATTGCCGCCAGGCACTCGATTTTCCTCGATGAGCGTAGTTTTAACGAGTTTGTCATGTTCAAATGATTGCCAAGTGCGGGTTCGGTAGTTGTCGTTAACTATATAAATTAGCTCAAGCACCTTTAGATGTGGCTTATCTTTCCAGGTATACGGAAACACCAGCATCTGCGAATTTACAACTGTGGTCTGTCCCAGAAAGTTTGCATCATCAAATAGCAGTTCATCAGCAATTACGCGAGCGCGAAAATCAATCGTCTCGGGTTCTTGGTTAGCGCGCTTATAGACAATGCGCTCATACCAATCTTCGCCAACAAGTCGGGTTTCTTGATGTGAATCGTATTTTTCAATCAAAGTGCCATCGGTTTTAAAGTGGGAGTAAGTTCCTTCCCAAACTCCGGTAAGGCCATTTAAGATATCTCGTAGATTGCTCATTGTGGGGTTCCATTCAGTTCGGCTAGCACGTAGGTGGTTTTTAAAACATCCCAACGAATCTTTACCAATTGACGAGAACCTGGCATTACCCAAACATCCTCAGGTGGCCAACCGTAATTATCTAAGTGGTAGCGATACTTCAAAGTATCAAAGGTGCCTGCTGGCACAGTGACACTTTCTTCGCCCATAAATTCAATACCGAACTCCCACTGCCCCATCATTGGTCCAGATGAACCATCTGGTTCAGGTGATGAGTGCAAGATGCCACTGAAGTTTTGAATCTTTTGTGAGCTGCTGTGGTCATACATTGCAGTATGGAAACAATCGCAAAGAACTGGGTGTGGGCCAAAGGACTTAACTCCGCCGGGCACCTTAATCTTCTGCGTTACATGGCCATGCTCAGTCATCCAAGAATGACAGGTGGCATCTTCGCCTTCGAAATTAAACCAACCACTGCCCCGGTGTTGGCCTTTAACTTCTAGTCGCACATAAGTTTCAACGGGTCTAAATTCATGAGTCATGGTGTGCGTAACATCGCGCAGAATCTCAGTGTCATCCATTTCGCAATGTGCGCGAATAACTCGGTAGCCCTCGTCGTGCTTAGTTACGTTAAACCATTCGCGACCACGTTCGCGACCATCGTCATGAACATAATCAATGCGGCCAGTCCACCCGGTGTGCTTCATCTTTACGCTCTTTCCCATAGTTCGATAAAGGCGCCTTCTGGCGTGTGCGCAGCGACAACGCGGGCATTTCCATGAAGCGGATCATTGGTGGTTACGACGTCTGAAATTAGGGCGCCCTTCTTTTCAACGATACGTTTCATCGCACCATCTAAATCTGGGGTAACAAATGACCAACCCATGTGACCAAGTACTTGGCCTGGGCGTTGCTTAGCGCGCGTATCGGCGCGCGGTGGCAGATCATGAACGTGAATTAATTCGATGCGGGCGGTTTTGCTGCCAGCCACAAATGCCAGGCGAACATTTGAACCTTGTGGCAATTCGGCGATTAAGTTAACGCCATCTTGCACAAATGAAACGTCATACCAAATGCTCATGCCGAGACCTTCGGGGCCAAAGAAATCTTTAGCAAGTTCAACATCTTTAACGCCACAAACAACTGACGTTAATTCAGTGTATGGAAGTTTCGGATTAGTGCCCCAAGCATGTGTTGGGCGCTCATTAGTTGCTTCGACAAAAACGATGTCGGTTCCTTCTGGGCCCCAACAAAATCCTTCAGTAATTTCAATTACTTTATCGCCAAATGGCACGCCATATGCCTGTGGTAGCGCTGGCCATTGCCAACCTTTAGGAAATAGTTGTGAATGCGTAGCCATTACATCGCGGGTGTAGAGATCTAGTGCGTGATATCCCCACTCACTGGTGTGCGGATATTTAGGTGGTAACGAAGCTGAATTAGGAGTTTTTACAAACCAAACTTGACCAGTATCAGCGCCAGCAGGTGCCATTTGCCAAGCTTGAATTTCGCCATCGACTTTATAAAGTGCTTTGGCAGTGGCCGCATTTATAACGCCACTATCAATTACTTCGTAACCTAATTCATCACGCCAGAAACCCAAATGTATATCTACATCGTGAACTCCGACTAGCGCTGCTGTTACCCCATCGACAAATGGTGCGCTAGTCACGATTAACTCGCAGTACCTAGGTAGGCCTCGGCAACGCGAGGATCATTGATTAAGTCTTTTGACTTGCCTTCAATCTTTACCGCACCGCGTTCAAGAATGTAGGCACGCTCTGCTAACTGCAGAGCCAAGCGAGCTTGTTGCTCAACTAGCAAAATAGTTAAACCTTGTTCGGCGTGCAGGCGCTTTAGATACTTAAACATTTCAAGTACTAGTTGTGGCGCTAAGCCAAGACTTGGTTCATCCAGCATCAGAATCTTTGGGCGAGACATAAGCGCGCGAGCAATTGCGAGCATCTGTGCTTCACCGCCAGATAGCGTGCCTCCTGCTTGTTTATTGCGTTCTTTCAAGCGTGGGAATAAGCCATACATATCTTCAATTGATTGCGTGGTTTCGGCGCGATGCTTGCGACGCACGAAAGAACCAAGTTGTAAGTTTTCTTCAACGCTATGGTCAGGAAAAATCTGACGTCCTTCTGGAACATGGCCGATACCAAGTGCTGTGCGCTTATGCCCAGGCACTTTAGTAATCTCAACCCCATCAAAGAAAATCTTGCCGGCAGCTGGACGCATCAGACCAGATGCGGCACGTAGCGTTGTGGTCTTGCCAGCACCATTGGCACCAAGGAGGGCAACGAATTCGCCAGTCTTAACTTCAATTGAAAGGTTATCTAGAGCTTTCGCACCACCATAAGTGATTGTTAAGCCTTCAATGCGTAAGTCGCTCATGCTAACTCCTTCGAGAAATCGGTATTTCCGAGGTAGGCCTCAAGTACTCGCTCATTCTTCTGCACTTCTTGCGGAGTTCCTTCGGCGATAACTTTGCCGCTTTGAATAACCGTCACGATGTCAGCTAAATCCATGAGGAATGCCACGTTATGTTCGATAAGAACTACGCACATTCCGCCAGCTGCAAGGGTGCGAATCAAACTAGTTAACGAATGCATTTCATCTTGAGTTAGACCCGTTGCTGGTTCATCGAGAATCAAAATCTTTGGCTCGGTTGCAACTGCGCGAATTACCTCGAGCAAGCGCTTCTGACCATGTGAAATTGATCCAGCTGCAAGTTCTTCCATGCCCAGCATGCCGGCTAGAGAAAGTAGCGCTTTAGCTTCAGCCACACTTCGTGAATTAGCTTTTAGGTAACGAGGAGTGCGGAAGATGGCATCGAAAATACTGTACTTATCTCGTCGATACATTCCAGTTAACACGTTATCTAAAACGCTAACTCGTTCAAACAAGTGAGGAATCTGGAAAACGCGGGTCACGCCATCGCGGGCAACTTTAAATGGCTTCTTATCAGCTTCAGCGCCTAGCAAAGTAACTGAACCGGAAGTCAGCTCGTGATAGCGAGTTAGCGACGAGATCAAAGTAGATTTACCAGAACCGTTTGGCCCGATAATTCCGTGAACTTCACCGGCTTTAAACTGAACAGAGATGCCATCGACTGCATGTACGCCGCCAAAATGCTTAACCACATCTTTTGCTTCAAGCAAAACTTCGCCTTTAGTTACATTCTTTACGGCGATATCTAAATGGTAATTATCAGCTTCACCTGGCAGCACTTCACGTGAACGAGGCGAGCCATAACGAGAGGCTCGGTAAGTTCCCACGATTCCTCGGGGCAGGACAATCATGGTTAGCAACAAAATTGAGCCGAGTACCAAGGTGCGATATTGACCAGTACCGCGAATCATGAAGTCAATAACGGCTACTAAAGCCACACCTAATACTGGGCCAGCTAACGTGCCAACTCCACCTAGGAATAAGCCGACGAAGAAGATCAAACCATTATTTAAATCACCAATGTCCGCGACTGCATAACCGATTTGAATCGAAAGCAGTCCGCCAGCTAAGCCAGCAAGAGCGCCAGATACGCCGAATACCTTAACTCGGTGCATATTTGGTGAAATACCCAGAGCAGTTGCAGTCTCTGAAGACTCACGCAACGCCATTGTGTTTCGGCCAAATCCACTGAAAATTAAATTACGTTGAACCACGTAGGCCAAAATCAAAATTGTAATCATGACGCGGTAGAAACCTTCGGCTGACATCATGCCGCTTGGGATACCTGGGGCAAAAACACCGAATAGACCGTTATACCCGCCAGTGAATTCACCACCATGGCGAATAGCTTCCATCGCAATTAAGTTAACCGCCAAAGTGATCATGCCGAAATAAAGATATGTCGCTCGTAGCGAGATAAGAATCACCAGGATTGCAAAGATGGCACCAATGACAGCTGCTGCGACAAGTGCCAACCAGCCATTCCAACCTTGTTTAACTGCAAGTATTGCAATCGCATAGCCACCAACCATTTGCATTCCGGTGTGCATCAGTGAAAGCAAGCCACCGTAACCCATACAAATATTTAGCGAGATAGTGAGAATTGCTGAACAGACAGCAACTGAAACTACTTGCAGATAAAAACCTGGATTATTACTTGACTTTACTAATATTGGAAAGAGATAGAGAAGTGCGATCGACAGAAGTGATCCAGTTATTAGAATTCGGTTTAAGCCTTTAAATGTTGAAATCATTTATCTTCCCTCAACTCTCTTGCCGAAGAATCCATTTGGTTTGAGAATCAAAATTACTGCCAGTACGAAGAAGGTGCTAAATAGCCCCCAAGTTCCACCGAGCCAGGATCTAACTACGCTATCTAAAATACCGATCATCAAGCCGCCTACTACTGCGCCTTTAGGGCTTCCAACGCCACCAATAATCGCTGCCGTGAATCCTTGAATAGTGAAGAAAAGTCCGGCCGCAGGTGCCACGATGATTACGGGCGATGCCAAGAATCCAACCAATGCGATAACGATAGTGCCGGTAATGAAAGCCAATTTAATTACTGGCTTGGTTGGAATTCCAAGAATGGTTGAAGTATCAGGATTGTGCGCTATCGCACGGATAGAGCGTCCCCACAAAGTGCGCTTTAAGAACTGATCATTAATGATAAAGACCGCGATCATCATCAAGATAACAATGAGCTTTTGGATAGATAATTTAGCGCCAAAAATCGAGATATCTTTTTCGATAATGTCGAAATAGCTAAATGTGACGTTTACATACTTAATATTAAAGGCCGACTGGAAAATCATCGCAGCGGCAAGGGTCGCAATAATCCAGGCAAACTTGCTGCCCGATAACTGCACCGGCAGCATCACCATGCGCTCCATGATGAAGCCCATAAGAGCGGCAGCAATAATCAAAATCACCAAGGATTGGATTAACGGCCATTTCCATACACCGACCATCTGATAACCAAGGGCGGCGCCAAGAATAAAACCTTCGCCTTGGGCAAAGTTCATGATCCGGGTTGGTTGATAAACAATAGTCATACTCAGCGCAATAATCGCAAAAACCGATCCTGCGAAAAGACCATCGATCCAAATTTGAAGGCTCATCACGTTCCATTTCTTATAAAGATGGAATTTCTAAATCTGTGTAACTTTAAATCTATTTCTAACACATTAATAGTTGAGTGAGAGTGAGCCTTATTACTTAAGGCCCACTCTCACTTCTTGCAACTACTTAACTAATCACTCGATTAGTTGTTATGCACCAGGACGGTAGAGCAACTTTCCAGCGAAAGTCTTACATACCAGTGGTGCTCCCTTTGATGTCTTAGCAATCCAACCGAGTTCAGGGCAAGGAGATGATTGCTTAGCAATTCCATTAACTTCGATGGTGTACCAACCCTTAGCATCCTTACGCCATTCATAGACGTTGATGCCATCTGACTGATACAGATTGTGCTCAGGTCCTGGGTGGATACGTACACCAGATGGTGTCATATTCGCAGGGATATCAAGAGTCGCCATAGCGTCGCGAACCTTGGTTGTATCTAATGAACGAACCTTGTTGGCAGCAACTGCATATGAGTACAAGCAGTCCGCAGCAATTGCAGTTCCGTTAGGTGATGTTGCACCTGACTTCACGCCAGTTGCTGAACCGTAAGCCTTAACGATTGCATCTGTGTGTGCTTTGTAACCTGGTTGCCAAGCTGTGCGCAATGGCCACTGGTAGTTAGGTGCAGCCATAAGTGTTCCAGCAAAGTCATCGCCGCCAGTTTCGTGGAATGCGATGTTCTGTGCTCCAGAACCACCCATCAAGGTGCCCTTGAACTTAAGTTCTTTGGCAGCCTTAGCTGTGTAAGCACCATATGCGTTATTTGAGATAATTACTGCGTCTGCACCTTTATCAATCAACTTCTGAAGTTCAGCGTTGTGTGATGTAGCAGTTGAAGTGATTTTTTCCCAACCAAGATATGTAATTCCATACTTAGAAGCTTGTGCAGTTATGTATGCATCGAAATCTGTGCCGGTTGGGCCAGACTCATAAATCATGCCGACCTTCTTGATGCCCTTCTTTTCAGAAACTGTCATAAGTGCGGTCAAAGTATCCTTGTAGAAATCCTGGGAACGGAAACCGTACTTATAGTCAGCAAAGTTAAGAGCAGCTACTGCTGGTTGGCAGTTAAGTTTCTTAGCAGCTTCGTAATAAGTTGCAGCACCTTGGTAGAAGGATGAGATTGATGGTCCAACAACTAAGTTAATTGATGAATCACCAGCCAGTTCTTTAGCATGATTAGCTGAAGCAACTGGATCTAGACCGCCGTCACGAACAACGAGTTCGATCTTTGCGCCACCAACGCCACCAGCTGCGTTAATTTGATCCGCAACAACTTGTAGTGAGTTGCGCTGTGAAATTCCAAGAACTGCGAAAATACCAGTCATTGGAGCAACTAAACCGACTTTGATTTTTGCAGCTTTTGAATTCCAAACTTTCTTTGGAACCAGACCTGGATTATCTGCAGCAGTTGCTGTTACAGCTGTGCCAAATAATGCAGTTGCTGCAAGTGCAGCAATGATTACTTTCTTTTTAAACACATTTCCTCCATCACTAACTGTGGATGTGTATCGCTCACCGAAACACCGTTCCATTACAGTAAGCAATCGCAACAGCAAGGTCAAGGGTTTAACCAATAAAACGCAATAAATATGCACAATACATAAGTATTACAATTCGTAATCATGTTCCGCTAGTTGGAACTACTTCAGAAAGTACTGCTAAATAATGGCTTTAGAGCTCTTTCAGTTTCGGCAGTAATTCAAAAAGCCCTTCATATGAACTCCTCAGGACATCGCCACTTGTTGCCCCTGGTGGAATTAGTTCTAGCCAATCAGCCCAGCCGCCATAACGCTGGCCAATAATTTCAGTAACTTGCTCAATAGATCCGTGCACGGTCATGGCATCAACTAATTCATCAGGCAACTCTGAAGTTGGCGTGGTTTGAAAACCTGCGCTGGCAGTTATTTCATGAAAGTAAGGAACGTTGCGATACATATCAAAGGAAGGTCTAAGCACTTCCCTAGCCTTTTTCGCATCTGGCTCAATTAGAACGCGCACCATTGCACTTCGCTGACAGGTGTTACCAGAAATCGCAGACCCGGCTGCAAGGGCGGGCTCCAGACTTTCATGAAGCCACTCATAGGTATGTAGCCAATTCACAATTACGCCATCGGCAATCTCGCCAGCTAACTTGGCCATACCTGGTCGCGTTGCAGCTAAGTGAATCGGGATCGAATCACGTAATGGTTTTGCTAAACGTTGATACCCATTAATTTGATAAAACTCACCGGTGAAGTTTGCTTTAGCGCCGCTATGGGCTAACCAACTTGCACGAATCGCTGCGACATATTCGCGCATTCGCACAGTTGGTCGTGCGGGATCAATTTGATAATGCTCTCGATTCCAGTGATCCGGCATTGTTCCAAGCCCTAATTCAAATCGACCATCGGTAATTGAATCAATTGTGGTGGCACCGAGTGCGGTATTTACTGGCGGTCTTACCCAGGTAGTAATTGCAGTAATGATTTTGGGCTTGCATGTCACGGTTCCAAAATATGTAGCTGATGCAATACTTTCATTTGCCGCTTCACCGACGCAAAGTGCATATGCACCAGCTGCTTCAGCGCTTTGAGCAATATCGCGATATTCCGGGAGTGGGATTCCAACGACTCCCATAGCCAATCCGATTTTCATTTAACTTAAATTTTCTTCTTTGGGATATAGCCCATGCGCTTTGACAGGCGAGCAGCTGAATCAAGTAATAACGGTACGCATTGTGAAAGCTCTGATTTAAAGCGATCTGCCGGGCCACAAACGCTGATTACTGCAATTGGAGTGCCTGAGCGATCAAAGATCGGGGCAGCAACTGATGCTGAACCTGGTTGTCGCTCGCCTACAGATTGCGAATAACCGCGAGTTCGAATTTGGCGTAATTCATAAATAATCTTCGCTGGATCAGTCGGTGTAATTGGCGTAATTACCTTTAGCTTGCGCTTTAAATATTGCAAAATTTCAGTCTCTGGCATCCAGGCTAGAAATGCCTTTGATGAACTGCCCGCATGTAATGGGTGGGTAATTCCCATAGCAACTGACATAACAATTTCACGATTTGGAATGACTTGATCAACATAAAGACGTTCAAATCCAGATCTGATTGAGAGCGTTGCGGTTTCATGAGTGGCTCGTGACAAAGCTGTCAGTTCAGGAGCGGCAAGAGATCTAATATCTAATTGCGCTAAACAAGTTAAGCCAAGGGCAAGTGAAGATGTGCCGAGTGTGTAGCGACGTGATTCTTCAATTAAATCAATGAAGCCACGGCTCCGTAGGGATGCGAGTATGCGGTGCACTGCAGCTTTAGATAAACCTAAATTACGAGCAATCTCAGTGATCCCTAAATCGGGTTCGCCACATTGTGAAAAAAGAAGTAGTACGTCTGCGGCACGTTCAACTGTGGCGATTCGCTGTGATTTGCTTTCAACTGCCATTACTTTGTACCTCTTTCGAATCCGATTTCGACCGGTGGATCAGTAACTAAGCGAGTTGAGATGAACTCCCACCAATCATCTTGTGAAACTCTTTCAGTTTCCCATTCTTTATCAGCCTTCAGAGTTCCTAGAGCTTTGCGATATTCACCAAATCCGGCTTCATCTTCAAAAGCTGACCAGGATTCAATTGTGTAGCTATCCCCGATGACGCTGTAGTACCAGCGAACGCCTTTAACCATTGGCAACTCTTTATAAAACCACTTCTCACGATCTTCTAACCAATGCCAAAAATCTTTCATATTGCGACGTGATTTTTCGGAAAGATGCATTTTGTAGACTAGATAAATCATGATGAATATCTTTCCTCTTTCGAAAATGGAATCGCGTTCCGCAGAACGTAACACCATAAAATGGAATTGTGAAGGGGAAACTCTTGTTTAACGCCCCACATCTCAGGTATTGTGACGGAACAAGGTTTCACTAGGTGGAACGTTCGAATTTGGCGAAAGGTGCGGCGATGGCGACATATGACCTA
>CAZUWN010000005.1:0-1928 GCA_964624105.1 uncultured Candidatus Planktophila sp.
TGGTTGATTTGTCTCGGCCGCAACTGAGCGAACTAAATCTAGGCGGCTTTGATGTTCCTCATATCCCCCATGTGAGAGGTTTAGTCGAGCCATGTTCATGCCAGCTTCAATTAGCTCATGAACCTTCTCGGAAGACTCAACAGCTGGACCCATCGTGCATACAATTTTGGCGCGGCGCATATCTATAGCCTATCTGTTTAGTGACTAGTCGAAATTCTTTGACTAGACCATCATTGGGCGAGCGGTAGGAAGTATTGGTGCTGGCAATTGCGTATCGCCAGTTAAATACTTATCTACCTCAGCCGCTGCGCTGCGACCTTCTGCGATCGCCCAAACAATGAGCGACTGTCCACGACCGGCATCGCCGGCCACGAAAATTCCATCTTGACTGCTTTGGTAATCCAAACCACGTTTGATATTTCCGCGTTCATCAAGTTCAACTTCGAGTTGCTCGATCAGCGCAGTTTTTTCTGGGCCAGTAAATCCCATCGCTAAGAAAACAAAATCGGCTGGTAATTCTTGCTCAGTTCCTGGAACTGGCTCGAACTTACCATTTTCAAATTTAGTTTCGACCAGCTTGATTGCCCGAAGATTTCCGTTGCCATCGCCTAAGAATTCTTCGGTACTAACTGCGAACATTCGATTATCAAGTTCCTCGTGTGCACTAGATACGCGATAAATCATTGGATAAGTTGGCCAAGGTTGCCCAGCTGGACGTTCCTCAGTTGGGCGCGGCATGATTTCGAGTTGAGTAACACTTGCGGCGCCTTGGCGAACAGAAGTACCAAGGCAATCAGCACCAGTATCTCCGCCACCGAGAATTACGACGTGCTTACCTGAAACATTGATCTCTGGAGTCTCGACTTCACCTAAGGCCTGACGATTACCCCAAGGCAAAAATTCCATCGCTTGATAGACGCCCTTAAGTTCGCGGCCCGGAACGTTCAGGTCTCGCCATTGTGTTGCGCCTACAGCTAAAACAATTGCATCGTACTTAGTGCGCAATTGTGAACCAGTAAGTTCTACGCCGACATTAACGCCTGGGCGAAAACGAGTTCCTTCTTTAGTCATTTGATCTAACCGACGATCGAGAATTGCTTTTTCCATTTTAAATTCTGGAATTCCGTAGCGAAGCAGGCCACCGATTTTGTCGGCGCGATCATAAACGGCCACGGTATGACCGGCTCTCGTTAGTTGCTGCGCAGCAGCTAAGCCAGCTGGACCCGAACCAATTACGGCAACAGTCTTGCCAGTTAGGCGGTCAGCAATCAACGGCACGACGCTGCCATCTTTAAATGCTTCTTCAATAGTGCGTAGCTCAATTTGTTTGATAGTTACTGCAGTCTTGTTAATTGCAACAACACAAGCGGTTTCACAAGGTGCTGGGCATAGGCGACCAGTGAATTCAGGGAAGTTATTTGTTGCATGCAAACGATCAATCGCTTCGTTCTTATCCCCGCGCCAAATTAAGTCATTCCACTCTGGAATTAAATTACCAAGTGGGCAACCTGAATGGCAGAACGGAATTCCGCAATCCATGCAACGGCCAGCTTGCTTTTGCAGATCAGGAAAAGCTTGTTCTTCGTAAACTTCTTTCCAGTCTTTAATACGCACATCGACTGGGCGACGTGTTGGTACTGCGCGCTCAGTAGTTAAAAATCCCTTTGGATCAGCCATTTGCTGCTACCTCCATTACGACTTGATCAACTGGTAAACCTTCGCGAGTAGCCCGTTCAATTGCAGCCAGCACTCGCGCATAATCACGTGGCATTACTAAAGTGAAGCGAGTTACTGCGGCTGACCAATTTGCTAATAGTTCTGCGGCAATTTCTGAACCAGTCTCAACTTGGAAATCTGAAACTAAAGATTTCAAAGTCTCTTTCTGATCTTCCGGTACTGCCATTAAATCAACCATCTCGGTATTTACA
>CAZUWN010000005.1:2028-21535 GCA_964624105.1 uncultured Candidatus Planktophila sp.
GAACACAGAAACGCTCGCCTACCTTGCCGCGTACATAGATCTTGCCTGAGGTTGCACCGTAACCAATGACGTTTCCGGCAATTACATTTGCTTCAGACTTAAATGTTGCTTTTTCATCAGGGCGAACCACAACAGTGCCACCAGAAATTCCCTTTGCTACGTAGTCATTGGAATCACCATAAAGGCGAATCTTGAGACCACTTGGAATAAATGCACCAAGTGATTGACCAGCCGAGCCGTGCAGAGTCACATCGATGGTGCCAGCAGGTAAACCATTGCCGCCATAACGACGAGTGATTTCGGCGCCCAACATAGTTCCGACGGTGCGGTTAACATTTCGAACTGGCAGATCGATTTTTACTGCCTCGCCCTTGGTAAGTGCGAGTTCAGAGAGCTCGATTAACTTGTTATCAAGAGCTGCAGCTAAGCCATGATCTTGCGTTGAAGTGTTGTGTAGTGGGCTATCAATATCTGGTCGCACTAATAGTGGTGCTAAATCTAGCCCGGCTGCTTTCCAGTGATTAACGGCATCGCGGGTATCAAGTGATTCCACATGGCCAACAGCTTCAAGCAATGTGCGGTATCCGAGTTGAGCTAATAGCGCGCGAACTTCTTCGGCAATGTATTCAAAGAAAGTTTCTACGAATTCTGGCTTGCCGCTGAAGTTCTTGCGTAGCTCTGGGTTCTGCGTAGCAACACCAACTGGGCAGGTATCAAGATGACATACGCGCATCATGATGCAACCTGAAACAACTAGTGGAGCTGTGGCAAAACCAAATTCTTCAGCACCGAGAAGGGCTGCAATTACTACATCGCGTCCAGTCTTTAACTGACCATCTGCCTGAACGACAATACGATCGCGCAAATTATTAAGTAGCAGTGTTTGCTGAGTTTCAGCTAAACCGAGCTCCCACGGCGCACCAGCATGCTTAAGTGAGGTAAGCGGTGAAGCGCCAGTGCCACCATCGTGACCGGAGATCAGAACAACGTCTGCGTGCGCTTTAGAAACGCCAGCCGCAACAGTGCCAACACCTACTTCGGCAACGAGTTTGACGTGAACGCGAGCATTCTTGTTAGCATTCTTTAAATCATGAATTAACTGTGCTAAATCTTCAATTGAATAAATATCGTGATGCGGTGGTGGTGAAATTAAACCAACGCCAGGGGTGGAATAACGCACTTTGGCAATCCACGGATAAACCTTGTTACCAGGTAGCTGACCACCTTCACCTGGCTTAGCGCCCTGGGCGATCTTGATCTGAATATCATCGGCGTTAACTAAGTAATCTGAAGTCACGCCAAATCGACCGGAAGCAACTTGTTTAATGGCCGAACGCTTTGAATCACCATTTGCCTCTTTGATATAGCGAGTTGGATCTTCGCCACCTTCACCAGTATTTGATTTAGCACCTAACCGGTTCATTGCAACAGCTAGCGTCTCGTGCGCCTCTTGCGAAATCGAGCCATATGACATCGCGCCAGTTGAGAAACGTTTTACGATTTCCGAAACCGGCTCAACTTCATCGATTGAAATTGGTTGGCGCACACCATCAGCAAATTTGAAGAGGCCGCGTAGTGTCATTAAGCGATGGCTCTGCTCATCAACTCGATTGGTATAACGCTGGAAAATATCAAAGCGCTTATTACGAGTTGAATGCTGAAGCGCAAATACAGTTTCTGGATCAAATAAGTGTGGTTCGCCATCGCGACGCCATGAGTACTCGCCGCCAGTTGGCAGACGCTTAGAACCAGGAACTTCTCCCCCTGGCGGATATGCAATGTGATGACGCGCAATAGTTTCCTGCGCAATGATGTCTAAGCTAATTCCGCCTAAGCGAGAAGTCGTGCCTACAAAGAATTCATCAACGACTTCTTGGCTAATACCAATTGCTTCAAACACTTGAGCGCCGGTATATGAAGCGATAGTTGAAATACCCATCTTCGACATAACTTTAAGTACGCCTTTACCTAGCGCCTTAATTAAATTACGCACGGCCTTCTCAGGCGCGATACCTGTTATGACGCCTTGACGCACTAAATCTTCAGCAGATTCCATAGCTAGGTATGGGTTTACCGCAGCTGCGCCATAACCAATTAGAAGTGCAACGTGGTGAACTTCGCGCACATCGCCGGCTTCAACAACTAAGCCAACTTGGGTGCGCTTCTTCTCGCGAATCAAATGGTGGTGAACTGCAGATGTAAGCAATAGAGATGGAATAGGTGCATCTTCAGCATCGCCATCGCGATCAGAGAGCACAATTAAGTGCGCGCCATCATCGATAGCTTTCGAAACTTCACGCTTAATTTCATCAAGTCGCTTGCGAAGTGCTTGACCATCGCCATTTACTGGAAATAGACCGCGGACAACATATGCAGCTAACTCTGGATACTCATCGTCAGCATTAACGTGAATGATCTTGGCTAGCTCATCATTATCGATTACTGGGAAAGCTAACGAAATTTGACGACAAGACGCAGGGCCAGGATCAAGCAAGTTATGTTCTGGGCCGATTGATCCGCCGAGGGATGTCACTAACTCTTCGCGAATCGCATCTAGTGGCGGGTTAGTTACTTGGGCAAAGAGTTGTGAGAAATAATCGAAGAGCAAACGTGGCTTGGCAGAGATTGCTGCAATTGGTGAATCGCTACCCATTGAACCAAGTGGCTCAGCGCCATTGCGCGCCATTGGGGTAATCAGAATTTTCAGATCTTCTTCGGTATAACCAAAGGCGCGTTGACGACGAACAACTGATGAGTGTGGGTAAACAATGTGTTCGCGTGATGGCAGATCAGCTAATTTAACGATGCCATCTTGTAACCACTGGCCGTAGGTTTCAGCATCTGCTAATGAATCTTTAATTTCGTCATCTTCGATTATGCGACCAGCAGCGATATCAACTAAGAACATCTTGCCTGGTTGCAAGCGACCTTTTCGAACAATGTCCGCTGGTGCGAAATCTAAAACGCCTACTTCACTGGCCAAAACAACTAGGCCATCTTTAGTCACCCAGTAACGAGATGGTCGTAAACCATTGCGATCGAGTACAGCGCCAACTTGGTTTCCATCAGTGAAAGTTACGCAAGCAGGTCCGTCCCAAGGCTCCATAAGGGATGCATGGAAGGCATAAAAATCACGACGCTTTTGCGACATTGTGGTGTGATTTTCCCAAGCTTCAGGAATCATCATCAAAACTGAATGTGGCAATGAGCGACCGCCCAAGTAAAGCAATTCAAGCACTTCATCAAAGGAAGCTGAATCAGAGCCAGACATTTCAACTATTGGGAATAACCGCTTGAAATCTCCTGGAATCACATCGGATTCAAGTAGTGATTCACGCGCGCGCATCCAGTTACGGTTTCCCTTAACTGTATTAATTTCACCGTTATGCGCAATGAAGCGATATGGGTGAGCTAGCGGCCATGATGGGAAGGTATTTGTGGAAAAACGAGAGTGAACAAGTGCCAGTGGAGATTTAACGCGAGCATCACTTAAATCTGGAAAAAATTCTTCTAGCTGACCGGTTGTGAGCATGCCTTTATAAACAATGGTCTGAGCTGAAAGTGATGGGAAATAAACATCTAATGAATGCTCAACTCGCTTGCGCAGACAAAAAGCCAAGCGATCTAGTGAAATTCCGGATTCACCATTAGCACCAGCAAGGAATAATTGTTCAAACTTTGGCATTACGCCAAGAGCGGTCTTACCCAGGGAAGCGGAATTAATTGGTAGTTCGCGCCAACCTAAGACAACTAAACCTTCTTCGGCTGCGATCGCTGCAATTTCATTTTGGAAATCAAAACTTTGACCGACAAAGGCAATACCTGTTGCATAACTTCCGGCAGCGGGTAATTTAAATCCAGCAACAGCTTGATAAAACTCATCAGGCACGCGAATTAATATTCCAGCTCCGTCACCGCTATCTGGTTCAGCACCTGATGCGCCGCGATGTTCAAGATTACGAAGTGCAGTTAGCGCTTGCGAAACAATTTCGTGAGTGGCAACTTTATTTAGAGTAGCAACCATTGCAACGCCGCATGCATCATGCTCGTTTGCTGGGTCATAAAGACCTTGTGCTGGTGGAAACTCTTTTGGGATTGCCATTAGGTTGTCGCCAGATCCTTTGCTACTAGTTGTCTTGTGCCGCTTAATTCACGGGACAACTTTGGCCCTGGTCGTACTGTTTCTTGATCTTGCAGAGTGGTAAGGGTAGCAATCTAGCCCCAGAAAAGGTAAGCCTGTTCCGATTTAATTCAGGGGAATTGATGTGATCTACGTCGGCGAGTTAGATTCCGCTTAGATGTGCAAAATGGCCGATGCCAGCGGTAATTGCCATACCTAGGCAGCCGCCAATCATTACGCGCACGGTTGGTTTCAAAACAGAGGCCCCTGATGAGCGAGCACTGATGATGCCCGTAGCTAATAGCCCAGCCATCGTGAAACCAACAATGCTTACTGCTACCGCCCCAGCAGTTGGTGCAAATGCTCCAGCAAATGGAACTAGACCACCCATTGTAAAACTAAGCGCCGACGCAATAGCTGCTTGAACAGGACGTGCCTTAGTACTTTCAAATTGACCGAGCTCATCACGTAGATGTGCTTCAAGTGGATCTTTAGCATGCATCTGCTCAACGACTTCGCGGGCTAATTCTCGAGTTAGACCACGTTCAACATAGATCTCAACTAGTTCAAGAAATTCGCCTTCTGGGTCTACGGCTAAATGTTCAATTTCAAGTAAGCGATCAGATTCTTCGACATCATTTTGGGCGCGCACTGAAACATATTCACCGACTGCCATCGACATCGCACCCGCTGAAATTCCAGCAATACCTGCTGTGATTAAGAAACTATCGTCTACCCGAGCTGCCGCTAAACCAATCATCAAAGAGGCAGTTGAAACTAAGCCATCGTTTGCACCAAGTACGGCGGCGCGCAACCAGCCAGCACGATGAGTGCGGTGATGCAAGTTTCTTTGGTAAACATCCTCTAACGCCATATTTGGATACTACCCGATCTCATCTGATTTATGCCGTGCGAAACGAATTGCAAGCACAACTGCAATCAGCCCAACAACCAGCGCAGTCCATAAATTAACCCGCAAACCTAAGATCGTATTTGCATCATCAATGCGCAGGGATTCAATGGCAAATCGGCCAACGCAATAAAGAGCCACGTAAATAGCGAAGCCTTGACCAGCCCGCAGTTTTGGCGTCAGCCAGATTAGTAGCGCAGCAACTAACAAGCACCAAATCGCTTCATATAGAAAAGTCGGATGAAAACTTTCATATTTGAGATACCCAATCGGGCGTTTAGCTAGTGGTATCTCAAGTGCCCAAGGCCCGGAAAATGGACGGCCAAAGAGTTCACCATTGAACCAATTTCCAATTCGCCCAATTGCTTGCGCAATTAGAATCCCAGGTGCCAAAGCGTCTAGAAATAAGCGAAAACTTGGTAGTTCTAAACCTTTGGCACGCTTGCGATATCCAAACCAGGCAGCGAACGCGCCTAGTGAAATAGCGCCCCAAATACCTAGCCCGCCTTCGTAAATCTTTAGCGCATCAATTGGATTTCCATTTTCACCGAAGTATTGCGCAGGTGATGTGATCACGTGATAAACACGTCCGCCGATGATGCCAGCCGGAACCGCGTAAATTGCTACATCAGCAACGACCCCGATCGATTGCTCGCTGTTATTTGCAAATGCGCGGTAACGCTTATTGCCTAACCAAATGGCAACAGCAACTCCAGCAATTATGCATAAGGCGTAGTAATGAACAGTAAGCGGTCCAATTCCGATCGCCGAATTAGTAGGCGTAGGAATTGAGGAAAGCATTAATTAGCCTGCGATTGCTTTAGCGAATGCCTCGACATTGAAGTACTCGGTATTACGGTCAATCTCTTTACCGTTTACAAATACTGTTGGTGTCGAATTAACATTTGCTTTTGCGCCAGCTTCGGCAACATTTTTAACCCAATCAGAATATCCGCCGTTATCAACGCAAGCGGCGAACTTAGGTGAATCAATTCCGATTGCAGCGCCAATGCTCTTTAAGAATGTAGCATCGATCGCGCCCGCATTTTCAGCTGGTTGATTTGCATAGAACGCTTTATGGAAAGCTAAGAATTTATCTTCATCAGATGCGCATGCTGCTGCATTCGCAGCCAAAATTGATTCGGTACCTAGGAATGAGAGCACGTGATAAACAACTTTGGCTTTCTTCTCTTCAATTGCTTTCTCTAGCGTAATTCCATTGATCGCTTCAAAGCGGGCGCAAACTGGGCATTGGAAATCTTCGTAGATATCAATGGTTGGAACATTTGGCACATCTGCATTAAAGACGATTCCGTAACCATCGGCTTTAGATACGCTCGAAGGAATCGCAGCTGTTTCAGATCCCTTTGAACCGAAGTATGAGAAGGAAGCTCCAACTACAACAACTAAAGCAACCATTCCGATTACTAAATTGCGAGTGAACTTATCTCCACCAGATGAACTAGTTGCCATTTACTTACTCTCCTTCGGTTTAACTAACTTTTCCAATGCGAATCGAGTCAAAGGGTAGCGAACTAAATATAAAGCCAACAATGCCAAGCCAATATCACGCAGGATTTCGCTCAAATACTTCGTTTCGCTCGGGTCAACTGTGCCGCCTCCGCCAAAACATCCGCAATCGATTGAGAGGCCACGCGCCCAAGCCTGAGAAATTGCTGCGATAAAGACAACCATTAAACCGCCACCAACAATGGCTGAAAGTCGAACTGCGATTCCTAAAATCAAGAGGATGCCGAAACCAACTTCCAGCCATGGCAACGCTATGCCCAAGAAGTTAGCTATCGAAATCGGCAACACTTCATAGGCTCGAACAGACATTTGAGATTTCGCGGGTGTGAAAATTTTCAACCAGCCAGCAGCAAATAGAACTCCGCCCAAAATCAAGCGACTCAGCAGTCCAAACCAACTGCCATATTTACCTGCTGCAAATTTATCTATTAAGTTAAGAATCATCTCGCTTCACGAACTCCTTTTGCTAACTCACTCGCTAAGTGTGCAACTGCAGCTAGTCCGCTCTCTTCGTCAGGAGCATCTTGAATCGCCTTAATAAATGCCGAGCCAACAATTACCCCATCGGCAAAGGCGGCAACTTCTTTGGCTTGTTCGCGATTTGAAACGCCAAGACCCACACTGATTGGTTTATCGCTGACTTTACGTAAGCGCGCAACTAATTCACCGGCGCCACTTGAAATTCCAGATCGGGCACCTGTAACACCCATCAAGCTAGCGGCGTAAATAAATCCACCACATTGATCAGTAACTTTTACTAACCGCTCTGGCTTCGTACTCGGCGCAACAACATAGATTGGATTAATTGCACTGGTCTTTACCGCAGCACGCCAATCATCAGATTCTTCAATGGTTAAATCTGGCGTAATAACCCCGGAACCGCCATTGTCGGCAATTGCTTGGGCAAATTTTGCTGCACCATATTTTTCAATTGGATTCCAGTAAGTCATTACTACTGCCGCAACACCTTGCTCGGTTGCATGCTTAAGCGCTGCAAAAACTTCAGTAACGCCAGTTCCATTTTCTAGGGCCTGTGTTGCCGCTGCTTGAATAGTTGGACCATCCATTACTGGGTCGCTATATGGATAACCAATTTCAATGGCATCTACCCCAGCTTTTGCCAGTGTTTCAATTACTTTATGACAACCTGCTTGAGAGGGAAAACCAGCTGGGATATAGGCAATCAACGCTGCGCGATTTTCCGCACGAGTTTTTACAAAAAGTTGATCAAGTGCCGTATTGGTGCTCACTAAAGTGGAATTCCAA
Organism: uncultured Candidatus Planktophila sp.; assembly: GCA_964624105.1. Taxonomy (GTDB): domain Bacteria; phylum Actinomycetota; class Actinomycetes; order Nanopelagicales; family Nanopelagicaceae; genus Planktophila. The sequence goes on from CAZUWN010000005.1 coordinate 9,855, forward strand.
AGTAGTTAGCTGCAGTCTGTACATCTTTATCGCCCCGACCAGAAAGATTGATTAGAAGTGTTGCATCAGGGCCGAGTTCATTTCCGACTTGAAGTGCACCAGCTAACGCATGCGCTGTTTCAATTGCCGGAATAATTCCTTCAGTTTTGCAAAGCAGTGCGAATGCTGCCATTGCTTGCGCATCAGTAATCGCACGATATTCAGCGCGACCGATGTCATGAAGATAAGCGTGCTCTGGGCCGACGCCGGGATAATCTAAACCAGCTGAAATCGAATGAGATTCAACAGTCTGACCATTTTCATCTTGCAAAACATATGAGCGAGTGCCGTGAAGAACGCCACGAGTTCCACCGGTAATTGTTGCGGCATGGCGACCAGTTTCGACGCCATCGCCACCTGCTTCAAGACCGATTAAACGGACATCTTTATCTTTAATAAAATCGTGGAAGATACCAATTGCATTAGAGCCACCACCAACGCAGGCAAGAACTGCATCAGGAAGTCTGCCGGTTAATTCAATAACTTGAGCACGCGCTTCTTCACCAATAATTTTATGGAAATCGCGCACCATGGTTGGAAATGGATGCGGCCCGGCAACTGTGCCTAATAAGTAATGAGTATTTTCAACATTGGTAACCCAGTCGCGCATTGCTTCATTGATTGCGTCCTTCAGAGTGCGCGAACCTGAGGTTACTGGCACAACTTGAGCACCTAATAACTTCATGCGTGCCACATTCAGAGACTGACGCTTAGTATCTTCTTCGCCCATGTAAACAACGCACTCAAGGCCCATTAACGCTGCCGCCGTTGCAGATGCGACACCGTGTTGGCCAGCTCCGGTCTCGGCAATGATGCGACTCTTGCCCATGCGCTTAGTTAGCAGAGCTTGTCCTAAAACATTATTAATCTTGTGGCTACCCGTGTGATTTAAATCTTCGCGCTTTAAAATAATGCGTGCGCCACCGGCATGCTCGGCAAAGCGCTTAGCTTCAGTAATGATGCTTGGTCGACCGCTATAAGTGCGATGTAGTTCGGCTAGTTCGGCCTGAAAAATTGGATCAAGCAAAGCTGAAGAGTGCGCAGCTTCTAGCTCTTCAAGAGCACCGATCAGCGCTTCGGGTACGAAACGGCCACCGTAAGGACCAAAATGGCCCAGGCCATCGATAACCAATTTCGAATCTAACATGGGGTAAGCCTACCTTTGGCCCAATAGGTCGCGCATCGCCAAATTCGGATCTCCTGCTTTGACCAGCGCTTCGCCAACCAAGATCGCGTTCGCGCCATATCTCTGGGCGAATTCCACATCGCTACGCTGGGAAATTCCTGATTCAGCAACCCGGATTAACTCAGCCGGAATCTGGGGCAATAGTTCAGCAAATGCTTTCGGATCAACTTCTAAGGTCTTGAGGTTTCGGGAATTAATTCCAACTAGTTCCGGTTTAATTTCTAGAGCGCGTTCTAATTCTTGATGAGTGTGAACCTCAACCAGTGCCCGCATTCCTAATTCATTTGTTAACGCTGCAAATTCATTTAATTGGCTATCGCTAAGTCCAGCCACAATAAGTAGGACAAGGTCAGCGCCATGGGCCCGGGCTTCGAAGAACTGATACTCATCGACCATAAAATCTTTACGCAGAATAGGTAACGTAACTCGTTTACGAACTGCATCAAGATCAGCCAATGAACCACTAAATCTACGTCGTTCAGTTAGAACGCTAATCGCACTGGCACCAGCTTCTTGGTATTGCTCAGCAAGTGCTGCGGGATCGGCAATAGTTGCTAGCGCACCCTTACTTGGTGATGAGCGCTTTACTTCGGCGATCACCGCCATCTCTTGAGCCCGCATAATTGGCAAGCAATCAATTACTGGCGCTGCTCCATAAGCTGCTGCTTCAATTTCACTTCGCGGAATTTTGCGATCAGCTAGATCTTCTTTAACACCGGCGATGATTTCATCGAGAACGCTCATCGGTCAGACTCACTATCTTGAGTTGGGTCAATCCCCTGGTCTTGCGCATTCCAATCAGAGAGTTTGTGCGGCTTGCGCTCATATTTCGAAGATAGTTTCAATGTGCGACTTAGTAACAATGTGAGTGCGACCACGACAACTAATGAGATCAATATTTCTAAGGCGCTATTCATTTGTTAACCAAATCATTTGCCGCACTAATTGCACCTAACACTGCAGCTGCCTTGTTGTGGCACTCCTGATTTTCAGATTCCGCATCTGAATCAGCTACGACTCCAGCACCTGCTTGTACATAAGCTTTGCCATCTTTTATCAGTGCAGTTCGAATTGCGATACAAGTATCAATATTTCCGGTGAAATCGATATAACCAATTGCGCCACCATAAAGCCCACGTCTAGTTGGTTCTAACTCTTCAATAATTTCCATCGCCCGCGGCTTAGGAGCCCCAGATAAAGTGCCGGCTGGGAAAGTTGCGAAGAGAGCGTCAACCGGCAGTGCATCACTTGCCAGTTTTCCAGTCACTGTTGAAACAATATGCATGACATGCGAGTAGCGCTCAATATGCATGAAATCAACAACTTCAACGCTTCCGGCAGAACAGATTCGACCTAAGTCATTACGCCCTAGATCAACCAACATTAAATGTTCGGCTCGCTCTTTGGGATCTGCTAATAATTCAGTTGCCAGACGAGCATCTTCTTCAGGTGAATCAGAACGCTTACGAGTGCCCGCAATCGGATGAACCATTACTTCGCCATCGGTAACTTTCACAAGCGCTTCCGGACTCGAACCAACTACTGAAACACCATCGGCGAAATGGAATAAATACATATAAGGACTTGGGTTATGCAAGCGCAGCATGCGGTAGACATCGATTGGTTCGGCTTTGCATTCAATCTCAAAACGCTGTGAAAGCACTACTTGAAATGCTTCACCTGCCAAAATCTCTTCTTTAATCGCGGCAACTTTAGCTAGAAACTCTGGGGTTGAAATATTAGAAGCTATTGCACTACTTGCCGGCTTGCTTAATTCTGAAAGATATCCAGGAAGTGGCGACGCTAAGTCTTTTGCCATTTGATCTAAGCGGGTTACTGCTGCGTGGTAAGCCTCATCAACTCGCTCATCGCTACCATCCCAGTTGATCGCATTTGCAATCAAAGTAATCGTGCCATCGCTGTGATCAAGTACCGCAAGATCTGTAGTTAACATAAAAGCTAATTCCGGGATTTGTAAATCATCGATCGCTAAGTTGGGCAGTTTCTCTAATCTGCGCACGCTGTCATAACCAAGGTAGCCAACTAAACCGCCAGTTAGTGGCGGAAGCCCGGCAATTTTTGGTGACTTCAAATGATTAGCACTGAGTCGAAGCGCTGCCAGTGGATCAATACCAGTTGGCGCACCAGCAGGTGGCTTACCTAACCAAGTTGCCAAACCATTTTCGGCCGTCAAAGTTGCTTCGCAATTTACGCCGATGAATGAATAACGCGACCAAGCACCACCATGTTCAGCAGATTCCAATAGAAAAGTAGCTGGTCGGTTGGCGCCTAGTTTGCGATATACCGCAAGTGGCGTTTCACCATCGGCTAACAACTTACGCGAAACCGGAACTACATTGAAGTTGCGCGCGTACTCGCGAAATTCAGCTAACTGCATCGTGACTACTCGCCGATCAATTCATTGTGAAAACAGGTGCGATCGCCGGTATGACAGGCAGCGCCTACTTGTTCTACTTTGATTAAAATTGCATCGCTATCGCAATCTAGCGAAACTGAAATTACTTTCTGCGTGTGGCCGGAAGTAGCGCCTTTTACCCAAAGTTCATTACGTGAACGAGACCAGTAAGTTGCTGCTTTAGTTGTTAACGTTTGAGTCAGCGCTTCATGATTCATATAAGCCAGCATCAAAACTTCACCTGTTGCGGCATCTTGAGCAATCGCTGGAATTAAGGCGCTGGGATCACTAAACCGAGCCATTAACTCAGCCGGAAACTCGATTGCGCTCATTGGGCAATTCTGCCCTACGTGAGTGCGCTGGTGCGAACCGAATAGCCTTGCTGGCTCAAATAGCGCTTAACATCGCCGATGCGATGAATTCCGAAGTGAAAAACACTAGCTGCCAATAACGCATCGGCGCCGGCATCAAGTGCTGCTGCGAAATCAGATAATGCCCCTGCCCCACCACTTGCAATCAATGGCACATTTGCAACTTGGCGAACAGCTTTGATCATGCCAATGTCATAGCCCGCCCGAGTGCCATCGGCATCCATGGAATTTAGCAAAATTTCACCGACACCAAGTGCACAAGCTTTTTCTACCCAAGCTAAAGCATCAAGGCCAGCGCTTTCGCGACCGCCATGTGTCGTTACTTCAAAACCAGAAGGGGTATTTGCGCGACGAGCATCAACGGATAAAACCAATACTTGTGAGCCAAACCGATCAACAATTTCAGAGATTAATTCGGGCCGAGTGATCGCAGCGGTATTTATCGAAATCTTGTCAGCACCTGCGCGTAATAAATTATTTACATCAGCCACACTTCGAATGCCACCACCAACAGTTAGTGGAATAAAAACTTGTTCAGCAGTGCGTGCCACAACATCAAGAGTTGTCGCACGATTCATGTTGCTCGCTGAAATATCTAAGAAAGTTAACTCGTCAACACCCTCTAAGTTATAAACTTTCGCCATCTCAACCGGATCACCGGCATCTACTAAATCTGTGAAGTTAACGCCCTTTACAACTCGACCTTCGGTTACATCAAGGCAAGCAATAACTCGACTAGCTAGTGTCATTTCTTAAAACTTTCCATTTGCAATGGCCAACGCTTCGGGCAGTGTGAAAGCGCCGGCGTAGAGAGCTTTGCCGACAATGGAACCTTCAACGCCGATCTCGACTAACTCTGCAATTGCGGCGATATCGGCCAAGGATGAAACGCCACCACTTGCCACGACTGGCGCTTTAGTTGCAGCACAAACTGATTTCAATAACTCCAGATTCGGCCCAGTTAACGTGCCATCTTTTGCCACATCGGTAACGATGTATCGAGAGCAACCATCACGATCAAGTCGCTCAATAGTTTCGAATAGTTCGCCGCCCTCTTTAGTCCAGCCGCGAGCTGCCAGAGTTGTGCCGCGCACATCGAGACCAACTGCAATGCGGTCGCCATATTGTTTAATTACTTTAGCTGTCCACTCTGGGTCTTCAAGAGCGGCAGTTCCTAAATTAACTCGCGTGCAGCCAGTTGCTAATGCGCGCTTTAACGATTCATCATCACGAATGCCCCCGGATAGTTCGACCTTAATATCTAAAGCAGCTACTACTTCGGCCAGTAGCGTTGCATTACTCCCCCGACCAAAGGCCGCATCAAGATCAACTAAGTGCAGCCACTCGGCGCCAGCGGCTTGAAACTCCAGCGCAACTTCAAGTGGTGCGCCATAAATACTTTCTTTATCAAGTGCGCCTTGAACTAAGCGAACTGCGCGACCATCTTTAACATCGACGGCAGGTAGAAGTTCTAGTTTTTTCACAGGCTCTTACTCCAGTTCGAAATCAATTTAAGTCCGGCAGTGCCAGATTTTTCCGGATGAAACTGTGTAGCCGTTAGTGCGCCATCTTCAACTGCCGCTAAAAATGGTTCGCCATACTCAGACCAAGCTTGATATTGCCCGACCGGTGCGGTTGCTGCATAAGAATGCACAAAATAAAAACTTTCATTTTCCACCCCGGCAAAAATTGTTGAACCCGGAGTTGTTGAAACGTTATTCCACCCCATGTGCGGCAAGATGGGTGCGTTTAATTTTTTAACCATTCCTGACCAAATGCCAACTCCTTGGTGAGCACCATTTTCAGCGTGCTCTAGCCCGCTCTCAAAAAGAATTTGCATGCCGATACAGATGCCGAGTGTTGGCCGACCGAGTGCAACACGTTCACGTGCAATCTCATCACCGGCGACACTTTTAAGTCCACTCATACATGCAGCAAATGCACCAACACCCGGGATAACCAAACCAGTTGCTTCGAGGGCAATTTTGCGATCAGCAGTTACAACTACATCGTGACCAGACGTCGCAAAAGCACGTTCTGCTGAACGGAGATTTCCGGAGCCGTAATCAAGAATTGCAATCAATGATGACCTACAACGAACCCTTGGTTGATGGAATTCCAGAGACGCGACCATCTAGTGAAACCGCATCACGTAATGCACGCGCTACCGCCTTAAATTGCGCTTCGAAAACGTGGTGCGCATTGCGACCTTCGAGGACGCGTATGTGAAGTGCGATGTGTGCCTCAGCCACAATTGATTCCCAAATATGTTTTCCAAGAGTGGTATCAAAAGTTCCGATTAGCTCAACGATCTCTGGTTGACGGTGTACTAAATATGGACGACCAGAGAGATCAACAGCTGCTTGAACTAATACTTCATCAAGTGGAACCATCGCATCGCCAAAGCGGCGGATACCAGCTTTATCGCCGAGTGCTTCACGCAGTGCTTGACCGAAGGCAAGTGAAGTATCTTCAACTGTGTGGTGTGAATCAACATCAACATCGCCTGTGGTCTTTACCGTTAAATTAAAGCCAGAGTGCTTGCCCAGTTGCGAAAGCATGTGATCGAAAAATGGCACTCCGGTGTCAACGCTGATTGAACCATCGCCATCTAAATTTAATTCGACGAGGACATGAGATTCCTTAGTCTTTCGTTCGACTCGGGCAGTTCTCATTCACTTATCTCCTTCTGCTAGTACTTCGGTTAGGGCCGATAGAAATGCTTGATTCTCGGCAGCAGTGCCGATGGTGACGCGAAGTTGACCCAATAATCCCACATCTCGAATCAAGATGCCGCGATCTAGCAATTTGCGCCAGAGCTGATCTGCTGGTTGGTTGAAGCCACCAAAGAGCAAAAAGTTGGCCGCACTCGGTGTGATAGTTAAACCTAACTTCGTTAACCCAGCCTGCACGATCTCGCGCTGGGCAATTAAGGTATCAACGCCAGCTAAGAGTTCATCTGAAAAAGAGAGTGCAACTTCAGCAACTGCTTGGGTGATTGCGCTTAAGTGATACGGCAAGCGGACCAGTTGTAGCGCATCGATCACGGCAGGATCTGCAATTAAATAACCTAGTCGAGCACCAGCAAAAGCGAATGCTTTACTCATGGTACGAATAACAATCACATTTGGATATTGCGCAATTAACGTAACTGCCGATGTCTCACTTGAGAATTCGGCGTAAGCCTCATCTACTACCAGCAAGCCACCAACTGAAGCAGTAGCTTTTGCCAGTTCGACGATCTCAGAAATTTTAACTACTGAACCAGTTGGATTATTTGGCGTAGTAATAAAGGTCAGGGTTGGCTTTGCAGTTAGAACTTGCTGGACAGCAACGGCAACATCGAGGGAATGATCATCGCGGCGCTTTCCATCTGACCAATTAACTGAAGTTACTTTGGCAATTAGTGGGTGCATTGAATAGGAAGGCGTGAAACCAAGTGCGCTTTCGCGGCCAAATGCCAGAAAGATAGATTGGATAATTTCGTTGCTGCCATTTGCGGCCCAAAGATTTGCAATATCGAAAGACACACCAGTCTGAGCCGTTATGTACTTAGCTAACCCGGCGCGCAATGCGATTGCATCACGATCTGGATAACGATTTAGCGTTGCGCTAACTTCGCCTACACGTTTGGTAATTGCGGCAACTAGCGCAATAGATGGAGCAAATGGATTTTCGTTGGTATTTAGTTGAGCACTTGCCGCAACTTGTGGCGCGCCATATGGTGACATTGGCTTTAGTGGTTCGCGCAGCGGCAGCCATGTTGGCCAATTATTTGAATTACTCATAGTTGTTCCAGACGAGCGGTCATTGCTTCACCATGTGCGGGCAAATCTTCAGAGTTCGCCAGGGTCACAACAGTTGGAACCAGATCAAGGAATGATTCTTGATTGTAGGAAACAAAGTGCAAGCCGCGTAAGAATGTTTGTACTGATAAACCACTGGAATGACAGGCGCAACCGCCAGTTGGAAGAACATGGTTAGAACCTGCCGCGTAATCTCCTAGTGACACTGGCGTAAACCGACCGATGAAAACTGCGCCGGCATTGCGAATTAATTCGGCATCACTAGCTGCATTTTTAGTTTGAATCTCTAAGTGTTCGGCTGCGTATGCGTTAACCACATCTAGGCCTTGCGCGATTGAATCAACTAGAACAATTGCCGACTGGATGCCAGAAAGCGCTGTGGTAATTCGATCGCTATGTTTCGTTGCCGCAATACGAATCTTTAGTTCGCCTTGAACTGCAGTTGCTAGTGCACTCGAAGTTGTAACTAGTACAGCAGCTGCAATTGGATCGTGTTCGGCTTGGCTAATTAGATCTGCTGCGACATCGCTAGCAAATGCACTTTCATCAGCCAAAATTGCAATCTCAGTTGGGCCAGCTTCAGAGTCAATGCCAATCACGCCCCGAAGTGCGCGCTTAGCAGCAGCCACATAAATATTTCCGGGACCAGTTACCAAATCGCACTTTTCAGAGAAGCCATCGATTCCATAAGCAAATAGTGCTACCGCCTGGGCTCCCCCGACTGCATAAACTTCAGTGATCCCAAGTAGTGCGCAAGTTGCCAAAATAGTTGGGTGCGGAAGTCCGCCAAATTCTTTTTGTGGAGGGGATGCAACAGCGATACTAGACACTTTTGCAATTTGCGCCGGAACCACATTCATCATGACGCTACTTGGATAAACGGCACGGCCGCCTGGAACATATAACCCAACGCGATCGACTGGAATCCATTTTTCGGTAACCGTGCCGCCATCAACTACTTGCACAGTCTTGACGCTACGCACTTGATCCTCGTGAACTTTGCGAACTCGCGAAATTGAAAGTTCTAGCGCTGTGCGAATTGCTGGATCTAGTTCGGCAAGTGCTTGATCAAGGGAAGTCTGCGGGACTCGAATCTGGGCTGGCTTTACGCCATCGAATTCTTGGGCCAATTCACGCAGGGTTTCTTCGGAGCCATTTTTAACTCGCTCCAGAATTGGCGCGATCACGGCCATGGCGGTTTCGACATCTAACCGAGCGCGCGGAATCTCGCGGTTAATTTCCGCTTTAGTTAATGTGCGACCACGCAGATCAAGGGTTCGAATCACTCCCCTATTCTACTTATAAGAGCTATACGTTCTGCAGACAATTAACCCCGAGGATCGCTTTGAGGTCAGCGCTCAAACTTGGCGACGAGGTGACCTTAAATTCCAGCTTCATCACTGTGTTACCGCTGGGTTCTTCTAATTGCAGATGGACTTCGCGCTTTCCGGGATGAGTGCGCAAGATCTCTTTCAAGCGATCAACGATTGGTGGTGTGCATTGAGCCACTGGCATTGTGATTACTAACGGACCAGCTGGTCCTTGCGAGATATCTGGAAAAGTTACTTCGAGGGCGGTGAAACGAAGTTTATCTTCGCGGCGATCTACTCGACCGCGAATAAGTGCAACTCGATCTGTCGTTAAGGTCAGCGCATATTGATTATAAGTATTTGAGAAGAACAATACTTCGAGCGCACCCTCGAGATCTTCGATATTTACCACTGCCCAGTTCGAACCAGTTTTAGTTATCTTGCGGGTAATTCCAGTGATTAATCCGCCGATGGTAACAATCTGTTCGTGATCGCCGCCTTCATCGATTAACTCAGAGATTGATTTTGAAACGCTAGCTCGCAGAATATGTTCAACGCCGAGAAGCGGATGATCAGAAACGTAGAGTCCTAACATCTCGCGTTCATAGCTCAAGAGCAGCGCTTTATCCCACTCACCGGTCGGCACTTCTACTTCCATGGTTGCAACTGCAGTCGTGCTATCGCCACCGAATAAATCGAATTGGCCAATAGCCTCAGCGCGCTTGCTTTCAATTACTGAATCAATTGCTTCGAGATGAATACTCATTAGTCCTTTACGGGATTCACCCAATGAGTCAAAAGCGCCTGCTTTAATTAAAGATTCAATGGTCTTCTTGTTACACACTTGAGCATCTACCTTGGCCAAGAAATCACCGAATGAAGTGAAGCGACCTTTAGCTTCGCGTGCCGCCTTAATCGAGGCAACGACGCCTTCGCCAACATTGCGAATCGCAGCTAAACCAAATCGAATATCAATTCCGCGTGGGGTGTATTCAGCATCTGATTCATTAACATCTGGTGGCAGAACTTTGCTGCCCATGCGGCGACATTCTGATAAATAAAGTGCGGACTTATCTTTGTCATCGCGAACACTTGTTAGAAGTGCTGCCATGTATTCGGCTGGGAAATTTGCCTTCAAATACCCGGTCCAATACGAGACCATGCCATAGCCCGCACTATGTGCTCGGTTGAATGCGTAATCCGAGAACGGAATCAGAACATCCCAAAGACGCTTAATTGCCGGAGCCGAAAAGCCGTTTTCGCGCATGCCGCTTTCGAAGTGGACATACTCTTTATCTAGAACATCACGGTTCTTCTTACCCATTGCCTTACGCAAAAGATCTGCGCGACCAAGTGAGAAACCCGCAACTTTCTGGGCAATCGCCATTACTTGTTCCTGATAAACAATGAGCCCGTAGGTATCACCCAGAATTTCTTCGAGTGGCTTTTCAAGTTCAGCATGAATTGGCTCAACCGGTTTACGTTTATTTTTACGGTCGGCATAGTTGTTGTGCGCATTTTCACCCATTGGGCCGGGGCGATACAGAGCGATTACTGCAGAAATATCGGCAAATGAATCTGGCGCCAAGCTCTTAAGTAGCGCGCGCATAGGCCCACCATCGAGCTGAAATACGCCCAATGTGTCACCGCGCGCAAGTAATTCGTAAGTTTTCTTATCGTCAAGTTTTAGAGTCTCAAGCACAACTACTTCATCGCGGTTAGCTTTGATATTTAGTAAGCAGTCATCAAGAACAGAGAGGTTTCGAAGTCCTAAGAAGTCCATCTTTAGTAAACCAGTGGCTTCGCAAGCGCCCATATCGAATTGAGTGATAATCGCGCCATCTGCTTCGCGACGATGAATTGGAATTACATCAAGTAACGGCTGGGCAGAGAGAATCACGCCAGCTGCATGGACTCCCCACTGTCGCTTTAGCCCCTCAAGACCACGAGCAGTATCAACAACTACCTTGCTATCGGGGTCAGTTTCATAAAGTTGGCGGAATTCATTTGCTTCGCCATAGCGTTCATCTTGCGGATTAAATACGCCACCTAACGAAATATCTTTACCCATCACAGCTGGCGGCAAAGCTTTAGTTAACCGTTCACCGATTGCATATGGATAGCCAAGCACTCGGGTTGAATCTTTAATCGCTTGCTTCGATTTGATAGTGCCGTAAGTAATGATCTGAGCAACGCGATCTTCGCCGTATTTAGTAGTTGCATAACGAATCATCTCGCTACGACGACGTTCATCGAAGTCCAGATCGATATCAGGCATTGAGATACGTTCTGGATTTAGGAACCGCTCAAACAAAAGCCCATGTTCAATTGGATCAAGTCCGGTAATACCTAGCGCGTAAGCAACCAAGGAACCAGCGGCCGAACCACGACCAGGACCTACGCGAATGCCTTGGCTCTGCGCATGTGAAACTAAGTCAGCAACCACCAAGAAGTAGCCCGGAAAACCCATTTTATTCATTACTTCAAGTTCGTAATTTAAGCGCTCGGAATATGCCGCAGGAACTTCGCCATTTAGGCGACGCGCTAAACCTG
>CAZUWN010000006.1:0-5306 GCA_964624105.1 uncultured Candidatus Planktophila sp.
CGTAAAATTACTGGTGCACTTCACCAATCAAAGACAACTGCAATCTTTATTAACCAGTTGCGCGAAAAGATCGGTGTTTTCTTTGGCTCACCTGAAACCACAACTGGTGGCAAGGCGCTTAAGTTCTACGCATCTGTTCGCCTTGATATTCGTCGTATTGAAACTCTTAAAGATGGCCAAGACGCAGTCGGTAACCGTACTCGCGTTAAGGTTGTTAAGAACAAGATGGCGCCACCATTTAAGCAAGCAGAGTTCGACATTATTTACGGCACTGGTATCTCGCGCGAAGGTTCACTCATTGATATGGGTGTTGAAATTGGCGTAGTTAAGAAAGCCGGCGCTTGGTACACCTACGAAGCAGATCAGCTTGGTCAAGGTAAGGAAAATGCACGTACTTTCTTACTTGATAATCCTGATCTTGCTAACGAAATCGAAACCAAGATTCGCGCACACTTTGTGCCAGTTGAAGTTGATCCAGAGTTAGTTGCTGCGATCGATGAAGCTGCCGCCGACGTTGATTTCTAAGGGATATCCAACTCTCTAATGCTCGACTATGTAAAAGTTGATCACGAGGCCGACCCTTACTCTGTTGCCTACACAATTGCGCTCAATGCGTTAGTTGCTCGGGCGAAGAGTAAGGGCGAGCTCGTGGCTCACCTTAAAAAGCGCGGTATTGAAGATGAAGTCGCTTCGGCAACCATCTTTCGCCTACAAGAAGCTGGCCTCATAAACGACGAGGAATTTGCTCGCGCTTGGACCCAATCTCGTCATAATTCAAAGAAATTATCAAAGCGAATTATTGCTGGCGAACTTCGCACTCGCGGGGTCGATCAAAATTCTATTGATGCCGCCCTCGATGAGATCGATGATGAAGATGAATACCGAATGGCATTTGAACTTGCCATGAAGAAATACAACACCATGTCTCGGCAAGCACCAGATGTTCAAGTGCGCCGCATTCAAAGTTTGCTACAACGTAAAGGATTTAGTTTCGGTGTTATTGGGCGGGTATTGCGCGAACTGGGTATTGAAGTTAAATATTAATTGGTTTTTTCAAGGTGCTCAGTTAATCGAACAGCAGTAGCAACAACAGCTGCGGCATGAACGCGGCCAGGTTGGCGACCAAGACGTTCAATTGGTCCACTGATACTTACAGCGGCAATAACTTTTCCATTTGGTCCACGTACTGGCGCAGAAACAGATGCGACACCAACTTCACGTTCGCCAACTGATTGCGCCCAACCACGACGTCGGTCTGCTGATAAGTGCGCTGCGGTAAAGCGAGCACCTTTCAAACCACGGCTGATGCGTTCGGAATCTTCCCAAGCTAGAAGAATTTGGGCGGCAGATCCTGCCTGCATAGTTAAGTTTGAACCAACCGGTACCGAATCGCGCAGACCAGATAAACGTTCCGCGACAGCAACACAGATGCGCACATCGCCTTGGCGACGATAAAGCTGTGCGCTTTCACCTGTGGCATCGCGCAGAGCAGCTAGCGCTGGGGCAGCAGCGGCTAATAAACGATCTTCGCCGGCAGCTGCTGCTAATTCAGCGCTACGTGGCCCCAGAATGAAGCGACCAGTTAAATCGCGGGTAACTAAGCGATGATGCTCGAGAGCTACGGCTAAACGGTGCGCCGTAGGGCGAGCGATACCTGTTGCTGCGACAAGTTCGGCCAATGAATGCGGCCCAGATTCCAGGCAAGCCAGAATTCCTACGGCTTTATCTAATACGCCGACTCCGCTATTCTTCTTGTCCACGCACTGATATTAGCATCCCATTTAATGAGATGCCAGTTTTTAGGATATTTAGGAGTTGTTATGGGAAAGACGCTAGCCGAGAAGATCTGGCAAGAACATGTGGTGCGCTCAAAAGAGGGCGAACCAGACCTGATCTATATCGACCTACATTTAATTCATGAGGTAACTAGCCCACAGGCATTCGATGGTTTGCGTTTGAGTAATCGCAAAGTTCGCCGGCCAGATCTAACTATCGCAACTGAAGATCACAATGTGCCAACCCAAAACATTAATCTGCCGATTGCAGATCCAGTATCAAAGCTACAAGTAGATACCTTGCGTGCTAACTGCGCTGAATTCGGCGTACGCATTCACTCACTGGGCGATGCTGAGCAAGGAATCGTGCATGTGGTTGGTCCACAATTAGGTTTAACTCAACCTGGTTTAACAATTGTTTGCGGTGATTCACATACTTCAACACACGGTGCTTTTGGCGCGCTTGCTTTCGGTATTGGCACCAGCGAAGTAGAGCATGTGCTGGCAACTCAAACGCTGCCACTGCAACGTCCAAAGACTATGGCGATTAATGTCAACGGAAAATTAAAGCCGGGCGTGACTAGCAAGGACATCATCTTGGCAATCATCGCCAAGATTGGTACCGGCGGCGGTCAGGGTTATGTAATTGAATATCGCGGTGAAGCTATTCGCGAACTTTCAATGGAAGCGCGTATGACAGTTTGCAACATGTCTATCGAAGCTGGTGCTCGTGCAGGTTTAATCGCACCCGATGAAATAACTTTTGCATACATCAAGGGCAAGCCACACGCACCTGAAGATTTCGATGCTGCGGTTTCCTACTGGAAAACACTCTTTACTGATGCCGATGCTAAGTTTGATGTTGAAGTAGATCTAGATGCAGATGACCTAGAACCATTTGTAACTTGGGGAACTAACCCAGGTCAAGGAATATTCCTAAATGCAAATGTTCCTAACCCAGCCGATATCGCAGACGCCGAAGAACGTGGCGCAGCTGAGCGAGCCCTGGTTTATATGGGTTTAACAGCAGGTCAACCAATGAAGAGCGTGGCTATCGACACGGTGTTCTTGGGCTCTTGCACAAATGGTCGCATTGAAGATTTACGTGCAGCTGCTGAAATTCTTAAAGGCAAAAAGATTTCAACTTCACTTCGCATGTTAGTTGTGCCTGGTAGTGCTCGCGTTCGTCTGCAAGCAGAGGCAGAAGGTCTAGATAAAGTATTTATTGATTCCGGAGCTGAATGGCGAAACGCTGGTTGCTCAATGTGTCTGGGTATGAATCCAGATCAATTGAAACCTGAAGAGCGTTCAGCTTCTACTTCAAATCGTAACTTCGAAGGTCGACAAGGCAAGGGTGGTCGTACCCACTTGGTTAGTCCATTAGTTGCAGCAGCTACCGCACTTCGCGGAACTCTTTCATCGCCTGCGGATCTGTAAGGAGAATAGACATGGAAAAATTTGTAACTCACGTAGGCACTGGTGTTCCGCTGCGTCGCAGCAATGTTGATACCGATCAAATCATTCCGGCCGTTTACTTAAAGCGCGTTACACGTAGCGGCTTTGAAGATGGTCTCTTTGCCGCTTGGCGTAGCGATCCAGATTTTGTTTTGAATCAACCAGAGTTTAAGAACGGCACAGTTCTAGTTGCTGGTGCTGATTTCGGCACCGGTTCATCTCGCGAGCATGCTGTCTGGGCGCTACAGAACTATGGTTTCAAAGTTGTGATCTCTTCACGTTTTGCCGATATTTTCCGAGGTAACTCGCAAAAAGGTGGCTTGCTGACAATTCTGCTCAGCCAAAGCGAGGTCGAAGATCTTTGGGTAGCAATTGAAGCTAATCCAGCCCTGGCAATCACAGTTAACTTAGAAGCCAAGACTGTTTCCTATGGTGAGCAAGTAATCGCGTTTGAGATCGATGATTATGTGCGTTGGCGCTTAATGGAAGGTCTCGATGACATCGGTTTAACGCTAGGAAATAGCGATTCCATCGATACATTTGAAGCCAAGCGTGCTGCTCACAAACCAAAGACACTTCCAATTCGCGCTTAAAAGGGGCTAATTACGCTGGTTTTGACGCTCATTCGGCAAAGGGTTAGAGAGATAGCGCCAAACTCTAAAGTTCTAATACAGAGTTTTTTACGCATAATTAATGAGTTTTTCGCGCTTTTTAAGAAAAATAATTTTCGCGACACGCCCTCATTGATGTTGGACTCACCCCATTGTTCTGCGTAACTTTGCGAGTGCGTTAGGCAATTGCTTAACTTTTAGCGTAAATAAGGGGATTTTAAATGAATAAGGCACAATTCATTGCCGCGTTGGCCCCACACTTCAACGGCAGCAAGAAAGAAGCTTCACACGCAGTAGACATTATTTTTGACACAATCGTTCGCAACATGGTTGCTGGCGAAGACGTCATGATCAATGACTTCGGCAAGTTCAAGAAGGTTGATCGCAAAGCACGTATGGGTCGTAACCCATTTACTGGCGAGACAATCAAGATCAAGGCAATGAAGAAGCCTCGCTTCTTACCTGCAAAGGGTCTTAAGGATGCAATCTCAGGCGAGCGCAAGCTAGGACCAGCTCCAAAGCCAGTCGTAGTTGTTGCAAAGCCAGTTGCAAAGCCAGCAGCGAAGAAGGCTGTTAAGAAGGCTCCTGCAAAGAAGAAGGCTGCAGCGAAGAAGCCAGCAGCTAAGAAGAAGGTTGCTAAAAAGGCTCCTGCAAAGAAGAAGCCAGTAGCAAAGAAGAAGAAGAAGTAATTTAAAAATAAATTAACGGGGCTGCCTTTCGAGGTAGCCCCGTTTTTTATTCCTTTTTAAACTAAGATAAGACCTATGGAAAGTGCGCCACTGAATATTTCGTACGCGCCACCAAAAGGTAATCCACTTGGCAACAACGCATCGTTCGCGATTGCTAGCCGCCTGGTAATTCCGTTAATCAATTTAGTTTCTAAACACAATTGGCAGGGTGCGCACAATATTCCTAAAAGTGGTCCAGTAATTGTGTGTTGCAATCACATTTCCTATTTCGACCCGTTAGTTTTTGCGCACTTTTTATACAAGAATGGCCGCGCGCCAAGATTCTTGGGCAAAGCTTCAGTTTTTAGAGTTCCAATTGTTGGATTTGTTTTGCACAAAGCTGGCCAAGTGCCAGTTGAACGCGAAACCAAGGATGCTGGAGCCGCTTTAGTTCACGCACAAGCATTCCTAGAAGCTGGCCACATGCTCGGCGTTTATCCCGAAGGTACTTTGACTCGGGATGCTAATTATTGGCCGATGGTTGCTAAAACTGGGTTAGCCCGATTAGCGGTAATGACTAAAGCGCCAGTTATTCCGGTGGCGCAATGGGGAGCTCAAGCGGTCTTGCCTGCCTATAGTAAGAAATTTCGGATTTTTCCACGCAAGAAATTGCAGGTAAAGGCTGGAGCACCGCTAGATTTTAGTAAGTGGTACGGCATGGAAGGGGATTCTGCGGCGATGGTTGAAGCTACTGAGTATGCAATGGCAGCAATCACTTCCATCTTAGAAGAGCTACG
>CAZUWN010000006.1:5406-18070 GCA_964624105.1 uncultured Candidatus Planktophila sp.
TTTTACCTGAGTCACTAAAGGCGACGAGTGATATCAATGAAGCATTTGCACATTCGAAATACATTGTGTTGGCAATCCCAGCTCAAAGTTTGCGCGAAAAGTTAACTGAATTAAAACCTTTGTTCAAAGGTGACGAGATAATTATCAGTACTTTAAAAGGTATCGAGATTTCCACTCAGATGCGCATGAGTGAAATCATCGAAGAGATCCTGCCTAATCGCAAAATTGCAGTTATCACCGGGCCAAACTTGGCTGATGAATTAATCTTGCGTCAACCAGCGGCCGCAGTAGTAGCTTCGCAATCACCCGAGCTTGCTAAAGAGTTGCAAGAAATATTTAAGGCCAAGTATTACCGCGTCTACACATCAACCGATGTGATGGGTTGTGAATTAGCTGGCGCGGTAAAGAATGTAATTGCACTAGCTGTTGGTATCGCAATCGGTTTAGGGCTGGGCGAAAATACTCAAGCCATGATCATTACTCGTGGCCTAAATGAAGTTGCCCGTCTTTGTGCAGCGCACGGTTCCGAACCTTTGACGGCAGCTGGATTAGCTGGCATGGGTGACTTGGTAGCAACCTGTGGTTCACCACTTTCGCGCAACCGCACCTTTGGTGAGGAAATTGGTCGCAGCGGCAGCTATGAAAATGCCCGCCAACATTTCTCTCGCACCGTTGAAGGTGTTGCCTCAGCCAGTGCCGTAATTGAAGTGGCTCACCGCGTAGGAGTAGAAGTCCCGATCATTGAAGCAGTGGCCGATCTAATTAAAGGTCTGTTAAGCCCGCAAGCCGCGATGGATCGCCTGATGAAAATAAGCACTGAGTCAGAAAACTTCATTAAATGAGTAAAGAGACGATAGCGATCGTATTTGGTGGTCGCAGTTCTGAGCACGAAATCTCCTGCCTTTCTGCCGGGGGAGTATTAAGTGCAATTGATCGCAATAAATATGATGTTGTACTGATTGGCATCACCAAGGATGGCAATTGGGTTTTGCTTCCAGAAACCCACCAGTTGAGCATCAAAGAAGGCAAATTGCCTGAGGTACCAAGCAGCGCGCCAGGTGTCGTGGCAGATGTTGCCGGCTTTAGCGTTGGTGGCAAGCCGTTAAACGTAGATTTAATTTTCCCAACTTTGCATGGCCCATATGGCGAAGATGGTTCAATTCAAGGTTTCTTTGAGATTGCCGATCTGCCTTATGTAGGAAGTGGCGTATTGGCTTCAGCTGTAGCGATGGATAAATCTTTCGCCAAACCAATATTTGCCGCACACGGTTTAAAGGTTGCTGATGGTTTTACAGTTACCGCAACGCAATGGAGCACAGACAAATCAGGGCTGCAGAAGAAAGCAGATGCGCTGGGTTATCCGCTTTTTGTTAAACCAGCACGTGGCGGTTCAAGTCGAGGCACGACTAAAGTTAAAAGCGCTGATCAGTTAGCAAATGCGATTGCCGAAGCACATCGCTTTGACCCGAAAGCCATGATTGAAAGCGCAGTTGTCGGTTTAGAAATTGAATGTGCAGTTTTGGAAATTGATGGCGCGGCTCAAGCTTCTAAAGTTGGCCAGATTAAGATTGATTCAAAGTTTGAGTTCTATGATTTTGAAGCCAAGTATTTAGACGGCGCAACTGAAATTATTATTCCGGCCGATATTCCAGCAAGTGCGAGCGATGCAATTCGCGCCGCATCACTTGACGCGTTTATATCTCTTGGTTGCAGTGGATTAGCTCGAGTTGATTTCTTCTTCACCAATACCGGCGAAGTAGTAATTAATGAAATAAATACCATGCCTGGGTTTACAGCGACTTCAGTATTTCCCAAGATGTGGGCAGCTACTGGAAAGAGTTACGAGGAAATCGTGCAGGCGCTAATTGATACCGCTAAGCGCAGAACTAACGGACCGCTAGGTAATTAGAAGCCTGTAACTAGAAGCCTGGTAATTAGAAAGTAGTTACCGGGCAAGTCAAGGTACGAGTAATACCTGCAACGCCTTGAACTTTAGAAAGAATCATGCGACCAAAATCTTCCATGCTTGGTGCTTCAGCGCGCATGATTACATCGTAAGGACCAGTAACGCCTTCAGCCAGAGTTACGCCCGCGATCGCCGATACAGATTTAGCGACACTGTCCGCTTTTCCGACTTCGGTCTGAATCAAGATGTATGCCTGTACTGACATTTTGGTCTCCTTATTGCGTTCTACTAAGTGGCAAAGGTAGCGCATTAGACCGCTAATTCTCTAGTGGATATCTGATGGGAATAGAATCACCGCATGGCATTTACTGAGAGCGAAGTAATAGCGCTATTGGCGCAAGTTTTCGCGAGCAGTAACCCGAATCTAGAAGTTGGCATTGGCGATGACGCTGCCGTTATTCGAACTTCAAATCGCACCGTTATCACCACCGACATGGCTGTCGAAGGGGTTCATTTTCGCCTGGAATGGTCGAGCGCTTTTGAGATTGGTCGAAAGATAACGGCGGCAAATTTAGCTGATGTCTTTAGCATGGGCGCAAAGCCAACCTTCTTAGTTGTCGCTGTATCGCTAACTGGAACTGAAGATCTGGAATGGATTAAGAACTTAGCTAAAGGAATTGCATTCGAAGCTAATTTGGTTGGCGCCGCAGTAGTCGGGGGAGATCTAGCAAAAGGGGCAGCAGTCACAATTGCAATTACCGCGCTCGGTGAAGTTGTAGATCCGATCTTGCGCAGTGGCGCAAAAGTAGGCGATCAGATTTATCTATCTAACTTGTCGGGTTGGTCTCATGCTGGTTTAACAATTTTAGAAAAAGGCTCACCGATTGAATCAGAATCCGCCAAGCGCGCAGTTGCTGCGTTCCGTGCACCAACTCTTAATTACGCCTACGCTGCCAATCTTGCGCAAGCAACGGCAATGAGTGATGTGAGTGATTCGTTAATGACACAAGCCGAACAAATGGCCGCAGCCTCAGGCGTTAAGTTCAATCTAGATTTCAAACTTTTTCAAGCCGCAACTGACTTTGCAGAGCTGCGTACTTTGAGTGAAGAGCTAAATATTTCTATGGCGGACTTAATTTTAGGCGGCGGCGAAGATCATGTATTTCTGGCAACCGGTAAAGATTTACCAGGGTTGCTGATCGGTAATGTAAGTGAAGGCAGTGGCTTAACTGTTCTGGGAAATGAAAAAGCGCCAGATACCTGGCGCCATTTCGATTAAAAAGTTAAGTTAGCGAGTTACTTTGCCGGCCTTAAGGCAAGAGGTACATACGTTCTGACGCTTAGTTGCGCCCGCTACTAGGGTGCGTACGCGCTGAATATTTGGATTCCAGCGACGACGTGTCTTTACCTGTGAGTGTGAAACCTTGTTGCCAAAGCTTGGGCCTTTGCCACAGATATCGCAGTTTGCTGCCATCGTCGTGCTCCTTATTTGCTAATAAATGGGTAATGCGCCAAAACAGCTTCGCTGCTTCAGGCAGGAGCAAAGGTTACCTTGCCACCCCCTCTAAAGGCGAATCACGCTCAAACATCGGCCAGAAATCGTCTTGTCAAACACTTAGATATCGAAAGTGTGATTTATGCCCATGAGGGTCACCCCCACGAAATAAATATGAAAACAGTTATTTCCCAGCGGAAACTAAGCCTCGAGAGGTTCTTTGCCTCTTTGGAAAAGGAGATCGGTCTATGAATTCACTAGATCTGGCCCGATGGCAATTCGCCATCACCACTGTTTATCACTTCCTCTTTGTGCCAATCACGATTGGCATGGCGTTCCTCGTAGCTGGTCTACACACTGCCTGGTATCGAACCGCGAAGTTGAAATACCTGCGAGCGACAAAATTCTTTGGAAAGTTGTTCCTAATCAACTTTGCCATCGGCGTAGTTACGGGCATCGTGCAGGAATTCCAGTTCGGCATGAACTGGTCTTCGTATTCCAGATTTGTCGGCGATATTTTCGGCGCACCTTTGGCAATGGAAGGACTTCTCGCCTTCTTCCTCGAGAGTACTTTCTTAGGACTTTGGATTTTCGGTTGGGATCGATTGCCTAAGAAGTTACATCTTGCTTCAATCTGGATCGCGGCAACCGGCACTCTACTTTCGGCTTACTTTATTTTGGCAGCAAATGCTTGGATGCAACATCCAGTTGGTTACATCTACAACGAAGCTAAGAACCGAGCAGAATTAACTGATATCAAAGCAGTGCTAACTCAGAACACCGCGTTGGCAACTTTCTTCCACACTATTCCATCAGCTGCATTTACTGGCGCGGCATTCATGGCAGGCATTTCGGCTTGGTTAATCATCAAGAAGAAAGATATTGAAATGTCTCGCGGTACTTTAAAACTTGGATTGATCACAATGTTGGTGAGTATCGTCATGATTAGCGTTTCCGGTGATATAACCGCTCGCATCATGACCGAGCAACAACCAATGAAGATGGCAGCAGCGGAAGCTCTATATGACACGCAAGAATCAGCGCCATTTTCGGTATTTACCATCGGAACTCTCGATGGTTCTAAGTCGGTGTTTCAAATTGATTTGCCATCGGTGCTTTCATTTATGTCGACCGGTAATTTCAATGGCGTCGTAGAAGGCGTAAACGATTTACAGAAGCAATACGAAGAAACCTATGGCCCTGGTGATTACACCCCAAATATCCCAATGGCTTATTGGTCATTTAGATTAATGATCGGTTTTGGTTTCCTTGGCGCCCTATTCGCGCTACTTGCCTTATGGCAGATGCGTCGCGGCGGTACACCTCGTGGTCGCTGGTTTGCACCAGCCATGATTTCGTTGCCATTTATTCCGCTACTGGCTAACTCTTTCGGATGGATCTTCACTGAAACTGCTCGACAACCTTGGGCAGTCTTTGGATTGATTCGAACTGAAGATGGCGTGAGCCAAGTAGTTTCGGCAGGCGCTGTGTTATTCACAATGATCGTATTCACATTACTTTATGGAATTTTAGCTTTCATCGAAGTCGGCTTGATTCTAAAAGTTATTAAGAACGGACCTTCCGAGGAAATGGATTACGCAGATCCAGAACTCGGTGGCTCTGATAAGCAAAATCTCGTGATGAGCTACTAGGACTGCAGGAAAGGAAAAGAAAATGACATTTCAAAGCACATGGTTCTTACTAATCGCAGTTCTCTGGATCGGATACTTCATCCTTGAAGGTTTCGATTTCGGTGTCGGCATCTTGTTGCCTTTCGTTTCAAAGAACGAGGCTGATCGTCGTGCAGTACTTACAACACTTGGCCCAGTTTGGGATGGCAACGAAGTTTGGTTACTAGTTGCTGGTGGTGCGACATTTGCTGCATTCCCAGAGTGGTATGCAACTTTATTTAGTGGTTTCTATTTGCCACTATTTCTAATTCTGGTTTCATTAATTGTGCGCGGTGTGGCGTTTGAATATCGCAGCAAGTATGGCAAAGCGCAATGGCGTCAACGTTGGGACATCGCTATATTCATCAGCAGCCTGATTCCTGCGCTGTTGTGGGGTGTGGCATTTGCCAACATCGTGCGCGGCGTACCGCTTGAGAAAGCAGCCAGTGGCTCAATTGAGTACACCGGCGGTTTCTTCAATCTGCTAAACCCATATGCGCTATTGGGCGGGGTTGTAACTCTTACTGTATTCATTACACACGGCGCGGTATTCCTATCGCTTAAGACTGCCGGCAGTATCAGAGATCGTTCGCAGGTTATAGCTAAATTATCCGGTTTAGTTGCAGCCGTAGCTGCGGTCTCATTCCTGCTCTGGACCAACCTCTCGTTGCCAGAGATTAAGCCAGTTGTCTTATCGCTTTCCATCGCCGTTGCTCTACTTTGGGTCGCTGGAATGGCAATGAATTTCATTCGCCGCGAGGGTTGGGCATTTATATTCTCAGCGCTAACAATATTAACTTTTGTTACTACGCTATTTACTGCGTTGTATCCAAGAGTTATGCCAAGTTCACTAGGTGCTCAATTTGATTTAACCATCACAAATGCATCAAGCACAGATTACACACTCAAAGTAATGACTTTTGTGGCTGTGGTTATGACGCCAATCGTTTTGGTCTACCAAGGCTGGACCTATTGGGTCTTCCGTAAGCGCATAAGTGCTTCACAAATTTCTCATCCAGAACGTGGTGTTTTAGATCAAGTTAGCCATACTCTGCATCAATGAAATCAGCTGATCTGCGACTGTTGCTTCAATGGAGCAGCAGTCGCAGACTTATTCTCGTCGCAATTAGCGCCGCCATAACTTGGTCGGCGCTAATTGTTGTCAGCGCACTATGGTTGGCAAAAGTTATTGTGAGCGCGATTGATCTAGACCCGAAAACTCCGAAATTGATTATTGAATTGACGGTTATCTGGTTTTTGCGGGTCTCCTTTAATCCGATTTATGAATATTGGTGCAGTAAGACTGCCTCACAAATTAAAAGTGAAGTTCGTAACTCGGTGACACAACAGCTGCCTAACTACCAGAGCACTTCACCAGCATATTTGAGCGCGTTATTGGTCAAAGGTTTAAATCATCTCGATATCTATTTGGGTCGCTTCTTACCGCAACTATTTATCTCAGTAGCTACACCGTTGGTGATTATCACGACGATTTTCTTCCTGGATCCACTCTCAGCTCTAATCTGCGTTCTGACCTTGCCGTTGATTCCGTTCTTTGGGGCGCTTATAGGTCGATACACCGCTGATTCAGTGCAGAAGAAATGGCAGTCACTCGGCACTCTTTCAAAGTACTTTGAAGACTCCTTGCGCGGATTCATTACTTTAAAGATATTTGGACGTACAAAGAGCCAAAGCGTACGCATCGGCTTAATGGGGGATAAGTACACCGCCGAGACCATGAAAGTTCTCAAGATTTCTTTCTTGTCGGCGCTAGCACTTGAACTTGCCGCGACGATCTCGGTTGCAGTAATCGCGGTTTCGATTGGATTGCGACTGGTAGATGACCACATCTCATTTGTCTCCGCTTTAGGAATTTTGATTCTGGCACCGGAAGTTTATTTCCCGATGCGAAATGCAGCATCGCTCTTTCACGCCTCAGCCGATGGCTCGCAAACGTTGGCCGAACTGCGTCAGTTACAGAGCTCGGCAAATACGGAGATCGAGCAGCGCCAAGAAGATTTCCACGCAATCTCACGAATCACTTGGTCAGATTGGTTGATAGAGATCCCTGGCCGAGCAAAGAGTTACCTGCCGGGCAATTCCGTCAATAGCGGCGAAGTATTTTTCATTGTTGGCGATTCCGGAATAGGCAAAAGTTCTTTCGCCCTGAACTTAATTGGGGCTAACTTTTCAGCCGACTTGCGGGTCGGCTCAGATCAAACCTTAATCACACCTGAATTGCGTTCTGCTTGGCAATCCGAAATTGGTTGGGTGCCGCAGTTGCCGCAACTTGCACCTGGCTCAATACGACGTCAATTTCAATTAGTTAGTTCAGAGATTTCTGATTTTGAAATTATTGAATATCTCGAGTCTGTGCATCTAAAAGTTGTTGAGCTGCCTAATGGTTTAGATTCGATTGTTGGCGGCCTGGCCGAAGGCGGTAATTCCGCTTCAGGCGGCCAAGTGCGAAAAGTTGCACTTGCGCGAGCCCTTGCAAGTAAACCGAGAGTTCTAGTTTGCGATGAACCTACGGCAGATCTAGATGGGCAAAGCGCTGATCGGGTCATGTCTGCGCTTCGAACTTACGCTCAAGCTGGCGCAATCGTTATCTGCATTACTCATGATCTTTCAGCAATCGGGGCAACTGATCGCACCGCTTCATTTAGCGCGGTGATTGCCAAATGATATTTGCCTCGTATTTATTAGGTGCTTTCGCATTTATTGGCGGCATCGGTTTAACTGTTTCCAGCGGCTGGTTAATCACCATGGCGGCGCAGCATCCGCCGATCTTGACTCTTACGGTTGCAATTGTGGGCGTGCGATTTTTTGGTATTTCGCGTTCAGTTTCCCGTTATGCCGAAAGAGTTGTTAGCCATAAGGCGGTATTTGATCGGCTGACTTCGCTTAGAGTCACGCTCTATCAAAAGATCGCTGCATCATCAATAAAATTTGTCCAAGAGTTCTCTTCTTCAGCTGCGGTTAAAACATTGGTAGATGATGTGGAAAGGGCGCAGGAGTATCAACTCCGGGTTGTATTACCAAGAGCGGCAGCAGTTATCGCATTAATTACTGGAGCGCTACTTGGCCTCTGGGTGAATGTGAACTCAATCTTCATAATCGGGCCGGCCTTGTTGCTGACATTGTTAATTTATCCAGTATTGATCTTGCGAAATTGCAAAGAAGCAGCTGGTGAAATTGAGAAGTTAGAGAACTTGTATACAAACTCAATTGAGGTTAGCACCTACGGTGTAACTGAAGCACAGATATATGGCTACCTAATTGAAGTTCAATCTCAGTCAACTGAATTAGTAGGTTCAATTACCAAGTCAGAACAACTGGTCATAAAGAAGAGTTTGTACTTGAGCTTTTTAACTGCCATAACTATCGGCTCAACTTTGATCGCCTTGGTTTATCTGGCTTATAACTTGCGACTAAATCAAGACATTCCGCCAGTACAAGTAGCGATGCTGATATTTCTACCACTTGTACTTTTCGAAGCGATCACAACTTGGTACCCAAATCTATTTACGGCTGGAAAGCTGACTGCTTCTGCCGCCTCGGTAAAGAATTTAGCCAAGAGTTCTAAGACACTTGATCTGCCTGAGAATCATTTGGGCGAGGTGACAGATTTAGTAGCAAATAATCTGCAGGTTGCCTGGTCGCAAGAGTTCATGCAGCCAGTCTCATTTAATATCAAGCGCGGTGAGTTGCTTGTAATCCGTGGCCGCAGTGGCAGTGGCAAATCAACACTGGCAATGGGGTTGCTTGGTTTGCTGCCTTACCGTGGTTCATTGACCGCAAGTGGGATTGAACTATCAACTGCAACGCAATTATCAGATCGAATTGTGGGCACAATTCAGCGCTCGCATATCTTCAACACCACTGTGCGTGAGAATCTTAAGATCGCCAACCCTGATGCTACGGATGAGCAAATTTTGGCGGCGCTGGCACTAGTTGAACTAACGACTTTGATTAACGAACTACCGCACGGGCTAGACACCCAGATCGGCGAGTTTGGTAGAACTCTCTCCGGCGGTGAGGCAAAACGGATTTCAGTTGCCCGCGTACTGCTTAGCACTGCCGATGTAATTGTGCTTGATGAACCAACTGAACATCTAGATGCTGAGTTAGCTTCGCGCATTGAAAGTTCAGTTCGATCTTTCTTAAGAAATCGGATTTTGATCGTGATAACTCATGGTGGTTGGCTAAGTAGTGACGCCACAATAGAGATGAAGGCCATTAGCCAAGCGATTTCCTAATTTTCGCGAGAGAATACGGCCGTGGCTGGACTAGAGAATAAAGCGCGCGATGTGATCGGAGATCGCACCGCAAAAGTCCTGACCGATAATTTTGGAATTGTCAGCATCGATGATCTGCTGCGTCACTACCCGCGTCGCTATGTGGTGCGCGGCGAGCTAACCGATATCGCACTGTTAAATGCCGGCGATGAAGTAACGATTTTGGCTGAAGTGCTATCTGCCAGCAATCGGCCTATGCGTGGCCGTAAAGGCGGAATCCTCGAAGTAATAGTTACCGATGGCAGCGCCAAACTCTCGCTAACTTTCTTTAATCAAGCTTGGCGCGAGAAAGAGTTAAAGCCAGGACGACAAGGTTTATTTGCCGGCAAGATCGGCGTCTTTAATGGCAAACGCCAGCTAACGCATCCGGATTACGAGATGGTGCCTGATGGCAGCGATGTTGATGATGCGGTCGCACAATTCGCTGGAAAGTTTCTGCCGATTTATTCGGCCACTGCAAAGTTACCTTCTTGGAAAATTGCTAAATGCATTGAGCTCGCGATTGATTCACTTGATGAGGTGCCAGATCCGCTACCGAATTATTTGCGCGAACGCATGGGTTATCCAACGCTGCGCGAGGCGCTGATAAACCTGCACAAGCCAACCGATCTAGATTTAGCTGACTTGGCGCGAGAACGTTTAACTTTTGATGAAGCATTCTTATTGCAGCTACTACTGGTTAAGCGACGTGCTGCGGCGCGTGCGCTAACTGCAACTGCGCGCCCAATTCGCACCGGTGGCCTGCTTGAAGCTTTTGATAAGTCACTGCCATTTAAATTAACTGGTGGCCAGTTGGCTGTGGCTAAAGAGATTGAAGAAGATTTAGCTGCTGGGCACCCAATGCATCGCTTGCTACAAGGCGAAGTTGGTTCGGGTAAAACTATCGTTGCCCTTCGAGCCATGCTCGCGGTAGTTGATAGTGGGGGACAAGCAGCACTTCTTGCACCAACTGAAGTATTGGCCGCGCAACATTTACGAACCATCGAAAAGTTATTAGGTCCGTTAGCACTCGGTGGCCAATTAGGAAGCGCCGAGAGCGCTACGCAAATAACTTTAATAACTGGATCGCAAAGCGCTGCAGCTCGTAAAGAAGCACTAGCACTAGCTGTTTCGGGAGATGCTGG
Source organism: uncultured Candidatus Planktophila sp. (assembly GCA_964624105.1). GTDB lineage: Bacteria > Actinomycetota > Actinomycetes > Nanopelagicales > Nanopelagicaceae > Planktophila. The sequence continues at coordinate 15,900 of CAZUWN010000006.1, forward strand.
AATTGTGATTGGAACACACGCACTCTTAAGTCAAACTGTGCAATTTAATGACCTTGGTTTAATTGTGGTCGATGAACAACATCGCTTCGGTGTTGAGCAACGTGACGCCTTAAAAACAAAAGCTAAATTACCGCCGCACTTATTGGTAATGACAGCGACGCCAATTCCGCGAACTGTGGCAATGACTGTGTTCGGCGACTTAGATGTTTCAACGCTGCGCGAATTACCGCTAGGCAGATCGCCAATTTCGACCCACGTGATTCCAGTTTTAGAAAAGCCAACCCATCTAGAGCGCGCTTGGTCTCGAATTAAAGAAGATGTAGCAAACGGTCATCAGGCTTACATAGTGGCCCCGCGCATTAGTGCCGGTACGCCGGAAGATGCTGATTTGGATTTCCTATATGGCGAAGAGAGTAAGAGCATGGCTAGCGTTGAGGAACTAGCGCCAGAACTCCATGCTGGTGCTCTCAAGGGCCTGAAGTTAGCTCCACTGCATGGTCGCCAAACTAGTGAACTCAAAGATGCCACTATGAAAGCATTTGCAGCAGGAGAGATCGATGTCTTGGTTTCAACTACCGTAATTGAAGTTGGCGTTGACGTACCAAATGCCACGGTCATGGTGATCATGGATGCTGATCGATTTGGCGTTTCTCAATTGCATCAATTACGTGGTCGCATTGGTCGTGGAAGCGCAGCAGGTTTATGTCTACTAGTAACTGGCGCTGAACCTGAAACTCCGGCACGAGTGCGATTAGATGCGGTTGCAGCAACGCAAGATGGCTTTGAACTCTCTCGCATCGACCTTGAACAAAGGCGCGAAGGCGATGTCATGGGCGCTTCACAATCTGGCGCTAAATCAAAGTTGCGGCTGCTTAGAGTTCTGCGCGATGAAGCCATGATTGAGAGCGCTCGTGATGAAGCCACAGCCCTGATTGAACAAGACCCGGCTTTGAGTTATGAAAGTGAATTAGCTAAAGCGCTGGCTCAATTAGAATCAGATACTGCCAGTGAATTCATTGATCGGGGATAGTTAGTTATGAGAATTATTGCAGGCGTGGCAAAAGGCCGCCCATTGGCAAGTGTTGCCGATGCAACCAGACCGACTTCAGATCGGGCTCGCGAAGCAATTTTTTCTTCGCTTACTTCTGAGTTTGGTGAATTTGTCGGACTAAATTTCTTGGATCTCTTCGCAGGCAGCGGTGCAATTGGTTTAGAAGCTCAATCGCGAGGTGCATCAGTAGTGCATGCAGTAGAAAAGGATTTCGGCGCACAACGCACGATCAATGCAAATATTGAAATTGTTGCTGCGGCTAAGCCGGCCGGGAAATTCCAGCTATTTGCTATGAACGCTGAACAGTTCGTAAAGTCACCGGCGAAAATTAAATACGAAATTGTTTATATTGATCCGCCATATGATTATTCAAATAGCGATCTCGAAGAAGTGTTAAGTAATTTACATCTTGGCGATTTCTTAAGTGATGACGCACTTATCGCAGTTGAACGAACTAGCCGATCAAAGGAGCCAATTTGGCCGATCGGATATGAACTGGCGCGCAGCAAGAATTACGGTCAAGCCACGATTTACTATTTAAATCACGCGTGAAAATGGCTTAGTTCGCAATACCTTGCTAGCGTTTACCTTATGAAACGCGCCGTATGCCCAGGATCATTCGATCCCATCACTTATGGACATCTCGACATTATTGAACGTGCCAGCGCACAGTTCGATGAAGTAATTGTTGCGGTTGGAAATAATCGGACTAAAGAGGGTTATTTCACGGTGGAAGAGCGCATGTCCATGATCGCCGAAACAACAGCCAAGTTTGGCAATGTGAAGGTTGATTCTTGGAAAGGCTTACTAGGCGAGTATTGCAAGGCAAATAATATTGATGTAATCATCAAGGGCTTGCGTGCGATGTCAGATTTCGATTATGAATTACAGATGGCTCAAGTTAATTTGCAAGGTTCTGGAGTAGAGTCAATGTTTATGGCAACTTCACCAGCACATTCATTTTTATCTTCATCGTTGATTAAAGAGTTAGCTCATTACGACGGCGATGTTTCGAGCATGGTTCCACCAGTTGTGAATGCGGCCCTAAAGGCCCGGAAAGCAGGAAAGTAGCATGGAATCACTAGAGAATTTAAATGCTGCGATCCAACAAGTCGAAGAT
>CAZUWN010000006.1:18170-19950 GCA_964624105.1 uncultured Candidatus Planktophila sp.
AAGTAGCATGGAATCACTAGAGAATTTAAATGCTGCGATCCAACAAGTCGAAGATGCGCGCGGAGTTCCGCTTTCGGCTTCCTTCGTTTTACATCGCGGTGAATTCCTGGAACTTCTTGATCTAGTCAAAGATGGTTTGCCTAAAGATCTCGAATACGCACAGCAGATAATTGCTCAACGTGATCAGATCATTGAAGAAGGTCACCAAAATGCTGAAGCCCTAGTTGCTAGTGCTCGCGAAGAAATGGCACAAATGATTGAACAAACTGCCATTGTTAAAGCTGCGCGCGAAGAATCAAAGCGCATCTTGGCGCAAGGCCGCGAGGCAGCCGAAGATGAACGTGCTGAAGTTGAAAAATACATTGACTCTCGTTTGGCAACGCTGGAAGTAATTTTGAATAAGACCATGGATGCTGTGACTCGAGGCCGCGAAAAACTTGCTGGCGCTGATGAACGCGATGTTCTTTCTCAGCTCGCTGACGACAAATAAATAAGAGCGGTTAACGAAGTCATGTCACGTCCCGAGCGCGTTTACGAACTAAATACCTACGAGCTGCCGCGTCGCGCTGGCGAAATGAAGGAATACACCTTAGATCTAGAAATTCTTGAGCGCGTTGGCGTCGAGCTAATGGCAGTACCAGTCGGTGAAATTATCGAAGTTGATCTTCGCCTGGAATCAGTTACTGAAGGAATTCTTGCAACGGGCCAGATCTATGCAGTTGCCAAAGGTGAGTGCACTCGCTGCTTAGACCCAATTGAGATTGAACTAAATCGCACCATGCAGGAGCTCTTCCGCTATGAAGCAACTAATGATCGCGGCGGACGTAAGAAAAAGCGCGACGATGACGAAGATTTAGATCTTGATGAAGAGTTCATGATGGAAGGCGACATCCTGAATCTGGAGACTCCGATCCGCGATGCCATTGTTTTGGCGTTGCCGGTTAACCCGCTCTGTGATCTCGATTGCTTAGGCCTTTGCCCCGAGTGCGGCGAGAAGTGGGCGACCCTGCCGGCTGACCATGCCCACGAAGCCATAGATCCGCGCTGGAAGGCGCTGGACGGGCTGGATTTCCCGATTGAGCCTAAATAGGGAATACTTACCCACCTACCGCGCCCAAAGGCTCGGTTCTCCAGATATTTATTTTGTGAAGGAAGTGCATCGTGCCAGTACCAAAGCGAAAGATGTCGCGTTCAAAGACGCGTTCACGTCGAAGCATGTGGAAAACAACTGCAGCTGCGCTAGCGGCTTGCCCACAGTGCCAACAGCCAAAGCTTCAGCACACAGCATGCCCAACTTGCGGTACATACAACCGTCGTCAGGTACTTGAGGTCTGATCTGTATTCAGCGCTAACTAAGCAGATCGGATTTGAAGTTGATCCGGTTCTTCTTGAATTAGCGTTTACGCATCGCTCTTTCGCTTATGAAAGCGGTGCGAAAGAAACAAATGAACGCCTTGAATTCTTAGGTGATTCAGTCCTTGGTCTAATTGTTACTGAAGAACTTTATTTGAAGTACCCCGACCTCGATGAGTCTCGTTTATCTCCGTTGCGTTCGGGCATCGTAAATATGCGGGCCCTTGCCGACATTGCTCGCACATTGCAGTTGGGAAAATATATTCGTTTAGGTCGTGGCGAAGAAACTACCGGCGGTCGCGATAAGAATTCACTATTAGCCGATGCGCTCGAAGCACTTATTGGCGCTGTTTACATTGATTTAGGTTTTGAAAAGAGCACACAATTTGTCCGCTTGTTAATTGCTGACACATTGGCAAGTGCAATG
>CAZUWN010000007.1:0-18563 GCA_964624105.1 uncultured Candidatus Planktophila sp.
TATCACTACTTGAAATTGGTGATGGCGTTGTTGAAGTTAAAGCAACTAATGGCGATAACAATCTTGGTGGCGATGATTGGGATGACGCACTTGTGCAACATCTAGTAAAAACATTTGCTGCTCAATCAGGTATTGATCTAGCAAAAGATAAAATGGCGATGCAACGTGTTCGTGAAGCTGCTGAAAAAGCAAAGATCGAGCTTTCCTCATCACAGCAAGCATCAATTAACTTGCCATATATAACTGTTGACGCCGAGAAGAATCCATTGTTCTTAGATGAGACTATTTCTCGCGCACAATTCCAATCACTAACTACTGACTTACTTGATCGTTGCAAGAAGCCATTCCAAGCTGTTCTAAAAGATGCTGGAATTCCAATTGCTAATATCGATCACGTTGTTCTAGTTGGTGGCTCAACTCGTATGCCAGCAGTTGTTGATCTAGTTCGCGAACTTACTGGTGGGAAAGAGCCAAATAAGGGCGTAAACCCTGATGAGGTAGTAGCTGTCGGAGCTGCGCTTCAAGCCGGTGTTCTAAAGGGTGAAGTTAAGGATGTTCTACTTCTTGATGTGACGCCACTATCTCTTGGTATTGAAACCAAGGGTGGTGTTATGACTAAGTTGATCGAGCGCAATACAACTATCCCAACTAAGCGCAGCGAAATTTTTACAACTGCTGATGACAATCAACCAGCGGTACAGATTCAGGTATTCCAAGGTGAGCGCGAGATGGCGGCTTATAACAAAAAGCTCGGCATGTTTGAACTAACTGGGCTACCACCTGCACCACGCGGAGTCCCACAGATTGAAGTTGCTTTCGACATTGATGCTAACGGCATCGTGCACGTATCAGCTAAAGATCTTGGTACCGGCAAAGAGCAGAAGATGACCATCACCGGTGGTTCATCTCTTTCTAAAGAAGAGATTGATCGCATGATGAAGGATGCCGAATCTCACGCTGAAGAAGATCGTAAGCGTAAAGAAGAAGCTGAGATCCGCAACAACGGTGATTCACTTCTCTACCAGACCGAGAAGTTCTTAAAAGATAACGAAGATAAGTTCACTGAAGGTGAAGCTGCTGAAAAGAAAGCTGAAACCGAAACCGAACTTGCTGTTCTTAAGAGCGCACTTGAGGGTAATGATCTTGAGGCAATCAAGGCGGCAACTGAAAAAGTTGCAACCGTCAGCCAAGCACTAGGTGCCGCACTTTATGCAGCAACAGCTGCAACCCAAGGTGATTCAACACCGAACGAAGATGGCGTGGAAGATGCCGAAATAGTGGATGAAGGAAAGTAATTGACTTCAGAAACTCAAGAAAATATTGAGCCGGCTTTAGAAGAAGTTGGTTATGAGCATCCAGAGGCGGGTCAAGAAATTGACCCGCTTGCTGTGATGACTGCTGACTTACAACGCCTACAAGCCGAGTATGCCAATTACCGTAAGCGAGTTGAGCGAGATCGCGCAGTTGCTTCTGAAATCGCGATTGCATCAGTATTAAATGAGCTATTACCCCTATTAGACGGGCTTGATAGAGCAGCTGAGCATGAGGAGCTAACCGGTGGATTTAAGGCAATTGCCGATCAATTGGCTTCAATAACTTCACGTATTGGCCTAGAAAAGTTCGGCGAGGCAGGAACTGAGTTTGACCCACAGATTCATGATGCGCTGATGCATGAAACTTCAGCTGATGTCTTAGTACCTACGGCTAGCAAGATTCTGCAATCAGGTTACAAGTTCAAAGAGCGTATCTTGCGTCCAGCCAGCGTCGCAGTAACAGATCCAGCAGGAGAGTAGCCAATGGCAGCGCGTGATTTATACGAGAAGGATTTCTATAAAATCCTGGGCGTATCAAAGAACGCACCTGCTGATGAGATTAAAAAGAAGTATCGCTCACTTGCTCGCGAACTGCACCCAGATAAAAATAAAGGCGATGTAAAGCTCGAAGAACAGTTCAAGGCTGTTTCAGAGGCTTACGACATTCTGGGTGATGATAAAAAGCGTGCTGAATACGATGAAGCTCGTTCACTTTATGAAAAAGGTGGCATGCGCGCACCTATGGGTGGCGGTAATTACCAAGGTGGCGATTTCGGAGACATTTTTGGTGGCGGCAACCCACAAGATATATTTGCAAATCTATTTGGTGGCGGCCGTCGCGGACCGCGCAAAGGTCAAGATCTACAAACCGAAGCCACAATTACCTTTAAAGAATCTATTTTTGGCACAACGTTAGATCTGCGACTTTCTACCGATGGTGGCCCAGCACAGAACATCACCGCTCGAGTTCCAGTTGGCGTGAACGATGGCGCAAAGATTCGCGTTAAAGGTAAAGGCGCACCAGGTGAAGCTGGACCCGGAGATCTATTTATTTTGCTACACGTAAAACCACATTCTGTTTTTGCTCGCAAAGGTGAGAACTTAACAATTACTTTGCCAGTTACTTTCCCCGAAGCAGCTCTTGGCGCAGATATTAAAGTGCCAACTCTGACCGGTGATGATGTAACTGTGCGTTTGGCGCCAGGCACCTCAAATGGCCGTGTTTTACGCGTAAAAGGCCGCGGAGTTACTAAAGCTGGCGCAACTGGAGATTTATTAGTTACCGTTGAAGTGCAAGTGCCAAAACGCCTGGATCAAAAAGCTGAAGATGCGCTGAAGAACTTTGCTGATGCAACCGAAGGCGAAGATGTGCGAGCTGAATTTAATAGCAAGGCGAATTCATGAACATTGAAACCGATAAGAACCAACCAGATGACGATGCCGGCGTTTATGTAATTTCAGTTGCTGCCGAATTATCTGGCATGCATCCACAAACACTACGTCAATATGATCGCATGGGTTTAGTTTCACCAGATCGAACCAGTGGTCGCAACCGTAGATATTCGTTACGCGATATCGCTTCCCTTCGAATGGTGCAACGCTTAGTAGGCGAAGGTATAAATCACGCCGGCATTAAACGGATTATTGAACTTGAATCAGCGATGGCTAACATGGCGCTAGAAGTTGCCAAGCTGCGAATTGAAGTTGACGCGCTGATTGAAGCAAACCCACCCAAGGGTTTAACCGTTCGCAAAAAACAACCAGTAATTCTCTACGAAGAAGAGAAGTAGTTAGAAGTATTGGCCTTTGCTTTTCCAGCCGGTTAATATTTTTTCACCAGGAGTCTTCAAAACATCTTCTAGTACCGCTGAATAGATATCTCGGAAATCAGTAGTTACAGCTAAATCACCATTTACTAATTTTGAAAGTGATGGCTGATCGCCATAAAAACCACCCTTTACGCGATCGCCAATTAAAAATACTGGCCCCGCGGTTCCGTGATCAGTTCCTTGTGAACCATTTCCCTTTACTCGACGACCAAATTCGGAGTAAACCATCATGACAATATCTTTACCGCGAGAAGTATTTTTCATCTGACTGGTAAATCTAGAAAGTGCAGCCGATACTGTGCCGAGTAATTCAGCTTGAGCATTTGCTTCATTTGCGTGGGTATCAAAGCCACCGAGTGAGACTGACCAAACCCGCGTTGGCGAGCCTGCCGCAATGAGTTTTGCGACCACATCTAACTGCTGCGCTAAATTGGAGTCACCGCCAGCATTGCCACCATTTACAGTTGGAAGTTCATCAGAAACTGGCGCTGGCATCTTAAGCACCGGAGTTACGGTATTTGAGACGCTAAATAGTGTGCGCATTGAGGTGGCTGCAGCTGCCATAAGTTTGTTATCAGTTGATGCAACCTTAGCCAACTTCTGACAATCTTTAGCAAATGTGCCGGTCGGAATTACCAGACCACCTAAAGGCAACGCGGAACCTGATCTTTTGTCGCCTGCTAGCAGAGGTGGCAATACTGAACCTAAACTAATTGCCAACATTGGATCTACTGCTTGGGATTCAACCCAACGCCCCAGCCAACCACTGTTTAAACGGGAAATAGGTGCGCCGCTTTGCCAGATAGCCATTGAGGTGAAATGCGAATGATTAGGTTTTGGATAACCAACACCGCGGACAATCGCAACTTTCTTCTGATCCCACAAAGATTTAATACCGGTCATCGCTGGGTTTAAACCTAATTGTTCATCTAATTTCAAAACTTTCTCTGGCGTATAAGAAATATCTGGCCGCGATGAGAAATAGATTGGATCGCTATAAGGCACAACTGTATTGAGCCCATCATTGCCACCATAAAGAGTGACCATAATTAAAATTGGCGTTCCGAGTGGGAGCGGTCGAGCTTGTGCGGCGTGCGCAATATCTTCCATCGTTAACAGTGGGGCAGCCGCACCAACTGCAGCAGCACCAGAAAGTTGTAGGAACTTACGTCTACTCAGAGTATCCATGTGCTGCCTCCTATGCGCTAACTACGTATTCCGGACTGCAAATTGCTAATTGCAGTAATTGGGCGGGGGTACCTTTAGCGCCATCTAGCGCTAATCGAGTTCGATTACTAAATGCCAAAATACCCAGTTCATCTTGTAACCAAGCAACCCGCTTATTTGGTGCTATCGCTGTTAAAGCACTTAAATCCGCTTGTTTTATGAGCCAAGATGCAAATTGAATTCGGGATTGGGCGCTAGCAGAACTCAACCATGATTCATCTGTTGGCCAACCGCCAACATTTGGTGGGTTAAAAGGAACCTGTGCCAACTTATCTAAGTAAGACAACAATTGTGCGGGCGTCTTTAATGCAGATGGCGTTAGTTTTAAGTATCTGGCAACACCAACAAACCATTCAACCGGAGCCTTAACTATTGAATATTCAGGATTACTTAATATTTTCGAATCAGTTAGCGCGGTAACCAATTTACTAATGTCGCGAGTTTCAAAGGATTTCTCTAGCAAATTATCACTTGGTAGTTCTAACTGACTAGAAATAAAACGAAACCAAAATCTTTCAGAGATAAACTTGGCATTATCTTTCTGAGCAACTAAATGTGCTGTGGCGCTAGTTCCATTGAATGTTGTTGAAGAACCCAAAATAGTTTTAATATTTGGGTCGTATCGTTTAGTGTTAAAAGTTACCTTTCCGGTAGAGCGTTCAATCTGATATCCAGTCATTGCTCGCGAAAGTTCGCGAACATCGGTCTCGGTATATCGATTAACCCCAAGGGTAAATAACTCCATCAACTCTCGAGCTAAATTTTCATTAGGAGATTTAATGGTGTTTTCGCCGCCATCTAACCAAAATTGCAGTGCGCCATCATTTACCATCGCAGTTGCCATCTCACCAAAATTACCTAAAGCATGCTTACGTAAAGTTTGATTCTGTAGATACATCGGGTAGGCATAGTTAATTTTTCCAACTGAAGTTGCCCAATGTCCATGCCAGAACCAAGTCATACGTTCAGTAAGTGTGTGATCAGAAAGAGCCATGCGATCAAGCCACCAAAGCGGTAAATCTTTAACCTGCTGGCGAAGTGCAATATTGAATTCAATCAACGCACTTGTTTTTTGATCTGGGCGCGGTCCTAAATTTGTAATATTTGGTTCAGCTACTTGAGCAGCTCCTAAATCAACTGCAGGTACGCTTAAAAGTGCGGTTTTTGTGGCACTCAGACCGCTAGCTAAAGCGGCTTTAAATTCACCAGGGCGTGGGCCAAAACCAAAGCGGTGATAAAGCCGTGCGATCTCTAGGCGGTCGGTTTCCATAACGGCAAATGTAGGTGATTTCAAGCAGTTAGGTAAGGTACAGACATGAACTCACACGAAATTCTCCGAGAAGAGATCCTGAACAAAGCTGTTGTACACGGAAAAGTAATCTTGTCTTCCGGAAAAGAGGCCGATTACTACGTTGATTTGCGCCGCGTGACTCTTGACGCAGTAGCCGCCCCGCTGGTGGGCGCAGTGATGCTTGAACTAACTAAAGATATAGATTACGAAGCAGTTGGTGGTTTAACTCTTGGCGCAGACCCAGTGGCAACCGCGATGATGCATGTTGCGGCGCAACAAGGTCGCAAATTAGATTCGTTTGTAGTTCGTAAAGCAGAAAAAGCACACGGGCTGCAACGTCGCATTGAAGGACCAGATGTAAAAGGTCGTCGTGTTTTAGCGGTCGAAGATACGTCAACTACTGGTGGTTCAGTATTAACTGCAGTTGAAGCGTTACAAGAAGCTGGCGCAATTGTCGTTGGCGTTGCCGTAATTGTTGAACGCGGAGCAAAACCAAAAATTGATGAAGCCGGCTTTGAGTATCGCGCTGCTTACCAGTTAGCAGACTTGGGACTTTAAACTTTTAATTTGCGTTAACTCAAGTGGCGCTTGGTGCGCATTTCGCGAATAACTTCGAGTGCAATAGGTGCCAAGCTAGCAATAACAATTAAGCCAATTACTGGAAGTAGATATTTATCTACTGAACCTTCCAGTTTATTTCCCAATATATAACCAAGTGCAATCACGCCATCGGTCCAGATAATTGCGCCGATAACATTCCAAAAGAAAAATTTGCGAGCTGGAATACCGACCACACCACACATTGGGTTAATCAAGGTGCGAATAAATGGAATGAAGCGGGCCAAAATAATTGCTTTACCAACCCCATATTTACCCAGCCACTTTTCCGTCGATACGACTCTGGCTTGAGTGAAGAATCGACCGTCTTTACGATCAAATAATTTGCGACCATATTTAGCGCCAATGAAGTGGCCAAGTTGTGAGCCCGTGATTGCGGCTAGCGGTGCGCCAATAAATAGAGCAAGCGGAGATAATTGAACTCCGCCTAGAAGCGCAGCCGCTGAACCTGAAGCTGCTAAACCGGCAATGAAAAGTAGCGAGTCACCTGGAAATGCCAACCCAACTAGTAGGCCAGTCTCGGCAAAGAGGATGGCCAAGATGCCAATTAAGCCCAGATCGGCCACGATCGAATTTGGGTCAAAGAGAGTTCCAATATCCATAGGAAAAGACCTTAGTCGGTTGCCACCCTTGTTCCAATAGTTTCGCCTAGTCGAGTAAATCTCACTCAATAGATAGGTGTATTTGCCAATCAATAGGGGGTTATGCGTAAACTCGGGTAACTTTGTGGGCAAATAGCGCCCCCTGACTCTCCAACGGAGGAGACAAGATGCGGGCAAATGCCTCACTCGTGCAAGTAACCGGAAATAACCTCACCTATGTTTATGTAGTCCTAGCCATCTCACTTGTTGCACTTGGAATCGCATATGCGCTTCGTGCTCAAGTTTTGGCGCAGGGTGAAGGCACCGAAAAGATGAAGGAAATCGCAGGTGCAGTTCAAGAAGGAGCCGCAGCTTATTTAGCTCGACAGTTCCGCACCCTTTCCTACTTCGTCGCGATTGTTTTCGTTCTACTTTTCATACTCCCAGGAGATACTGATATTCGTATCGGTCGCTCAATCTTCTTCTTACTTGGCGCAGCCTTTAGTGCGCTAGTTGGATACAACGGTATGTGGCTAGCAGTTCGCGCAAACGTGCGCGTTGCTGAAGCTGCTCGTCAGAAGAATGCCGAGCGCGCAGTGCAGATTGCGTTCCGCACCGGTGGCGTTGTTGGTATGACAACAGTTGGCCTTGGTTTGGTAGGCGCATCACTTGTTGTGATTATCTACCGCGAGCAAGCCCCTGCAGTTCTGGAAGGTTTTGGTTTTGGTGCTGCAATGCTCGCGATGTTTATGCGCGTTGGCGGCGGTATCTTCACAAAGGCAGCTGACGTTGGAGCTGACCTAGTAGGTAAAGTTGAAAAAGGTATTCCAGAAGATGACCCACGTAACCCTGCAACTATTGCAGATAACGTAGGCGACAATGTTGGTGACTGTGCTGGTATGGCTGCTGACTTATTCGAGTCATACGCCGTAACACTTGTTGCTGCACTAATTCTTGGAAAAGCTGGATTCGGTAACGCCGGTTTGGTTTATCCATTAATCGTTCCTGCAATCGGTATCGTCACTGCAGTAATCGGAATCTTCCTTACTCGCTTGCGCCCATCAGATAAGAACGCAATGACTGCAATCAACCGCTCATTCTTCTTATCTGCAATCATCAGTGCAGTACTTACAGCGCTTGCAACATTTACTTATTTGCCAGATAGCTTCGGTGGTCTTCTTGGTTTAACTCAAGAACAAGTTGATTCATTCGGCGACACCAACCCTCGCATCTTGGCAATTGGCGCAGTTCTAATCGGTATTGGTTTAGCTGCTGCAATTCAATTACTAACTGGCTACTTCACTGAAGTTGGAAAGCGTCCAGTTAATGACGTTGCTGCCTCATCACAAACAGGCGCTGCAACCGTTATTTTGGCTGGTATTTCGATTGGTTTTGAGTCAGCTGTTTACAGTGCGTTGCTAATCGCAGCTGCAGTATTCGGTGCCTTCATGTTAGGCGGCGGTTCAATCGTGCTTTCACTTCTTGCGATCGCTTTGGCCGGAACTGGTTTGCTAACAACTGTTGGTGTAATCGTGGCAATGGATACCTTCGGTCCGATCTCAGATAACGCACAAGGCATTGCTGAAATGTCTGGCGATGTTAAGGGCGAAGGCGCACAGATTCTTACTTCACTTGATGCAGTTGGAAACACAACAAAGGCAATTACTAAGGGAATCGCGATCGCAACTGCAGTACTTGCAGCAACTGCGCTATTCGGTGCCTTTACTGATGCAATTAAGTTGGCAGTAGTTGAAGCTGGTTCTACAACGGTAGATCTAGTTACAAATCTGCAATTCCAAGGCATTCTCGATGTTGCTGATCCACGCAACTTGGTAGGTCTAATTATTGGTGCTGCAGTGGTATTCCTGTTCTCAGGTCTAGCAGTTAATGCAGTATCTCGCGCAGCTGGTGCGGTGGTTATGGAAGTTCGTAACCAATTCAAACTACACCCAGGAATTATGAAGGGTACTGAAAAGCCTGAGTACGGTCGCGTAGTTGATATTTGTACTCGCGATTCACTTCGTGAACTTGTAACTCCTGGATTGCTTGCTGTTATGGCACCAATCGCAGTTGGTTTCGGTCTTGGCGTAGGCGCACTTGGCGCTTACTTAGCTGGCGCAATTGGCACCGGAACACTGATGGCCGTTTTCTTATCTAACTCAGGTGGAGCTTGGGATAACGCTAAGAAGATGGTTGAAGATGGAAATTACGGCGGTAAGGGCTCAGATGCACACACCGCAACCATCGTTGGTGACACCGTTGGTGATCCATTCAAAGACACTGCTGGTCCTGCAATTAACCCACTGATCAAAGTTATGAACTTGGTTGGTCTATTAATTACACCAGCAATTGTTGGTATGGCACTTGGTGGTCGCGAAAGCACCAGCACCCTGATTGGTATTGTCGCAACGCTGGTAATTGTTGCAGCTCTAGTTCGTAATCGTCGTCAATCGACTTCGATTACTTACTAATACCAATTCTTTAACTTCAGCTTTTCCCCAGAGCTAACTTAGGAAATTAATGGCGCGTGTATTGAAGAAGCTAGTGATTGTTGAATCACCAGCTAAAGCACGCAAAATTGGCGGCTACCTTGGCGATGATTACATCGTCGAGGCTAGCGTCGGCCATATTCGCGATCTACCTCAGCGCGCAGCCGATATTCCTAAGGAATACAAAAAGATAGCTTGGGCTAAAGAGGGCGTAAATATTGAAGAAGATTTCGCGCCGCTTTATGTAATTAACCCAGATAAAAAAGCGAAAGTTGCTGAACTTAAGGCGTTGATGAAAGATGCCGAAGAGTTAATTCTGGCAACCGATGAAGACCGCGAAGGTGAAGCTATTGCCTGGCACTTAGTTGAAGTACTTGAACCAAAGATTCCGATTAAGCGCATGGTTTTCAATGAAATTACCAAAGAGGCAATCCAAAGCGCAGTAGAAAATACGCGCGACCTTGATTATGACTTAATTGATGCACAGGAAACCCGCCGAGTGCTAGATCGACTATTTGGTTATCGCTTATCTCCAGTTCTCTGGAAAAAGGTGATGCCACGTATTTCTGCTGGTCGCGTGCAATCAGTTGCCACTCGCTTAATCGTGGAAAAAGAGCGCGAACGAATGGCTTTTATTTCTTCAGCTTGGTGGGACTTAACTGCCAAGTGCGAATTAGGCTTTAACGCACGCCTGCTTAGTGTTGATGGCAAGCGCGTTGCAACAACTGCTGATTTCGGTGCCGATGGCGCAGTGAAAGAAAAGTCACTAGCCAACATTTTATTACTCGATGAAAGCGCTGCTAGATCTTTGGTTGCAGCTCTTAAAGCAGCGCCACTGGTAGTTAAATCGATGGAGGAATCTCCTCGAACTGAACGACCAAAGCCACCATTTACAACTTCAACTATGCAGCAAGATGCCGGTAGCCGATTAGGTTGGGGAGCGCAGATAACAATGCGCATCGCACAACGTTTATATGAAAACGGCTACATCACTTATATGCGTACCGACTCAGTTAATCTTTCAGCGCAAGCAATCACTGCAGCACGCGAATCAGCTAAAGCGCTTTATGGCGCCGATCATGTTGCTGACGCGCCACGCGTTTATGTTGGTAAAACAAAAAATGCCCAAGAAGCGCACGAAGCAATTCGCCCAGCTGGTGAAAGTTTCAAAACTCCGGGTGAGTTAGCACCAGAACTTTCCCGCGATGAGTTTGCACTATATGACTTAATCTGGAAACGCACAGTCGCATCACAAATGGCTGATGCCAAGAAGATGCAGATGCGCGTTGACTTCGATGCAAAAACTAGCGACAGTCGCGAAACAATATTCCGCGCTAATGGTTCAGTAATAACTTTCCCTGGATTTCTAGCTGCTTACGATGATTTAGCTGATGAAAAAGAGGGCGAAGAATCAGAAGACAAGCGCTTGCCAGCTATGAACGTTGGGCAGAGCGTAAAAGTTGAGGAATACAGTTGCGAGGGGCACGAAACTAAGCCGCCTGCTCGTTATACCGAACCAACGCTAGTTAAGAAGCTAGAAGAATTAGGCATTGGTCGCCCTTCAACATTTGCTTCAATTATTGCAACGATTCAAGATCGCGGTTATGTTTCAAAGCGTGGACGAGCTTTAGTGCCTACTTTCTTAGCCTTTTCAGTAACTGGCTTGCTCGAAACACACTTCACAAAATTAGTTGATTACGAATTCACCGCCAGTATGGAAGAAGATCTCGACAAGATCGCAAGTGGTCAAGCAAAGCGCGTTGATTGGTTACGCGATTTCTTCTACGGCCACGATGGTGAACCTGGTCTAAATGAACTATCAGCTGACTTAGGCGCAATTGATGCGCGTGAAGTTAACACCATGCGCCTTTCACCTGAAATTGAAATTCGAGTTGGGCGATATGGCGCCTACCTACAAGAGGGTGAAGGCGAAACTCGCAAGCTAGCTAACGTTCCAGAATCGTTAGCACCAGATGAATTAACTTTGGCAAAAGCTATCGAACTACTTGCCGCCCCTTCAGGAGAACGCGATTTAGGAATTGATCCAGCAACTAATTTGCCGATCATTGCAAAGAGCGGTCGCTTTGGTCCGTATGTAACGCAAGTTTTCCCAGTAGAACCAGTCGTTGAAGGCGCTAAGAAGAAACGCAAGAAAGCTGATGATCCAAAACCAAAAACAGCTTCACTTCTTTCAACCATGACGCTAGACACAATTACTTATGAAGACGCGTTACAACTTTTATCTTTGCCACGCACTCTCGGAACTAATGCCGCCGGCGATGACATCACTGTGCAAAATGGTCGCTATGGCGCCTACCTAAAAGCAGGTGCTGATTCGCGCACGCTAACTTCCGAAGATCAGTTATTTTCAATTACTTTAGATGAAGCACTCGAGATTTATTCCAAACCAAAGGAACGCCGTCGCGGAGTTGCGAAGCCACCTTTGAAAGAATTGGGCATTGATCCAACTACAGAGAAACCTTTAATTATTAAAGATGGTCGATTTGGAATGTATGTAACCGATGGCGAAACTAATGCGACTCTTCGCCGTGGCGACACAGTCGAAGCGATGACTATCGAACGCGGACTTGAATTATTAGCCGGCCGCCGAGCCTGGGAAGCTGAGAATGGCGGAGCTGCACGACCTAAGAAGAGTCGCAAAAAAGCCGCTAAAGCAGCGCCAACTTTGACGAAAAAAACCGTTAAAAAAGCTGCGACCAAGCGAGTTGCCAAAAAGGCAGCCACTGGGAAAGCGAAAACTAAGCCCACTACGATTGAGCCGTGAGCAACACTCTTCCAAGACCGGCGGCGCCGGCACCAGATGAGACTCGAAGTGTTTTAGCAATCCCAGCTTTTCGCCGACTATGGCAAGCGATGGCATTTGGTTCGCTGGGAGATTGGCTCGGATTACTTGCAACAACCGCGCTCGCTCAACAATTATCAGGCGGAGATTATGCAACAGCTAACTTTGCTATCGCTGGCGTCTTCATTGCACGCTTGCTGCCGGCGGTTTTCTTAGGACCAATTGCTGGCGTAATTGCTGACCGACTTGATCGACGAATGCTTATGGTTGTGGCCGATGTAATTCGCTTTGCTCTATATGTTTCTATTCCTATCGTCGGTAATTATTTCTGGCTCTATACCGCAACAATTTTGGTGGAATGTGTTTCGCTTTTCTGGTCACCAGCAAAAGATGCGAGCGTTCCGAATTTAGTTCCGAAAGAGAAACTCGAAAGTGCTAACCAAGTATCACTCTTTGCCGCTTACGGAACTGCGCCAATTGCAGCTGGACTCTTTGCAATATTGGCGCTTCTAAGCAGCGCTATCGCAGCAGCTTTTCCAAGCTTTAAAGGCACCTCAATTGATATCGCACTTTATATAAACGCTCTAAGTTTTGCATTTAGCGCATGGACAATTTTTAATTTGCGCGAGATTCCAAAACGCCACCAGTCAGGTAAGCAAGCTGACTCCAGTGTCGGCAAATCCTTAATCGAAGGCTATAAAGTTGTTAGCAGCTCAAAGATTATTCGTGGTCTTATTGTTGGAATGATTGGTGCTTTCATTGCAGCAGGTGCTGTTATTGGCTTAGCGCGAACCTTCGTAGGTGACTTAGGTGGCGGAGATGCCGGTTACGGCGTGCTCTTTGGTTCGGTATTTACTGGTCTTGCGATCGGAATCGCATTTGGTCCAAAAATATTTGCGCAATTCTCTCGCCGCCGACTATTTGGCGCTTCTTTAACTGTTGCCGGTTCCTTCTTAGTTCTTCTTGCGGCGATTCCAAACTTCACGTTAGCTGTCTTTATCGTGATTATTTTGGGTGCTTTTTCTGGTGTTTGCTGGGTAACTGGATTTACGATGCTAGGACTTGAAGTCCACGACGATGTTCGTGGTCGCACATTCGCATTCATGCAATCAATCATTCGAGTAACTCTGGTTGCAGTTCTAGCAATTTCACCAATCATTGCGGCATATATCGGTGAATATCGAATTAAAGTTCGCAATACCGAAGTTGCCTATAACGGCGCTGCGATAACTTTGTTATTAGCTGGCTTATTTGCAATCTTGATTGGCGCAGTTTCCTACCATCAGATGAAAGACCGCCCAAATGTTTCTATCTGGAGTGATATTTCAAATGCCATCAAAGGCGAACTTGGTTCGATTACTGGAGCGCAAACAAAGGGAATTTTTATTGCCTTTGAAGGTGGCGAAGGCAGCGGTAAATCAACGCAAAGTAAATTATTAAAGAAGTGGCTAGAAGAAGAAGGCGAAGAAGTACTTCTTAGTCGCGAACCTGGCGGTACCGAAATGGGTAAAGATTTACGCCGAATATTGCTTGATCATTCAACTGGTGAAATTTCACCACGTGCTGAAGCACTTTTATATGCTGCAGATCGTGCGCATCATGTCTTTTCAAAGATTCGCCCAGCGCTAGATCGCGGCGAAGTTGTAATTACCGATCGCTACTTTGATTCTTCAATTGCTTATCAAGGTGCCGGTCGCATCCTGGTTTCAGGTGAAGTTGCACGTATCTCACGTTGGGCTACTGAGTCGCTTTTCCCGACGTTAACCATTTTGATTGATCAACCAGCCGAGATTGGGCTAAGTCGATTAAAGAGCAAAGACCGTTTAGAAATCGAACCAATTGATTTCCATGAAAGAATTCGCCAAGAGTATTTACAGTTAACGCTGCTTGATCCAGAGCGTTACTTAGTTGTCGATGGTCGTCAATCCATTGAAGAAATTCATAACGAAATCATTGCTCGGGTTGGTGAAATTCCTGGACTACGTCGCAATATTCGCGATGCGCAAGGAAATCGTCTTATGAAACCAATTCGTCGCGCTGCTTCAACGGCTCGAAATACTGCCCGCAAAACAGTAAAGAAGAAGTAGCGATGTCGGTTTACGATCAATTAGTTGGTCAAGCCCATTTGGTAAAAATTCTCGAAGGTGCCGTCGCTGCTGCTCGCAGTGGTGAAGAATCACAAGAGATGACGCATGCTTGGTTATTTACTGGCCCACCCGGAAGTGGCCGATCATCGGCTGCAGTTGCTTTCGCTTCTGCCCTGATTTGTAGCAACGATGGTTGTGGCACTTGCGTTAATTGTCGAGCGGCTAAAGCTGGCACGCACGCAGATGTGGAAATTATTCGCACCGAAGGTTTATCAATCAAAATCGAAGAGATTCGTGAGCTGCTAACGCGTGTGGCTTGGGCGCCAGCTATGGGTGGATGGCGAGTGGTTGTCATGGAAGATGCTGATCGCCTGACTGAATCTGCAGCTAATGCACTCCTTAAAGCGATTGAAGAGCCTGGAAACCGTACAGTTTGGTTGTTATGCGCACCAACTCTGCACGATGTATTGCCAACTATTCGTTCAAGATGCCGCCATCTGCAGTTAGTAACACCTAGCGCTAAAGATGTGGCTGATGTTTTGGTTAATCGCGAAGGTGTTTCACCTGCAATGGCAGATTATGCCGCCCGTGCTTCGCAAGGACATATTGGGCGCGCTAGATATTTAGCAAGTGATGAAACTATTCGTAATCGCCGAAACACAATTATTAAATTACCGATGCAGATTAACGATGTGGCATCTGCATTTAAAGCCGCTGAAACTCTTTTAAATTTAGCTACCGAAGAAGCTGAAGTCGCAGCTAGCGCCCGTGATGAAAAAGAGAGCACTGAATTAGCTGAGGCTTGGGGTAAAGGGGCAACTGGACGCGGGATGGCAACTGGTGGCTCAAAAGCAATTAAAGATTTAGAGAAAGAACAGAAATCACGAACCACGCGAATGATTAGAGATTCTATTGATGGCGCTCTGGTAGATATCGCAACCTTGTATCGCGATGTGATGTTTATTCAATCCGGCACACAGGGTGCGCTAATAAATCAAGAATTTGCATCGGATATTTCTAAGATGGCCGAGAGAATTCCAGCAGCTAAAACTGTTTTAAAAATAGATGCGATTATGTCTGCTCGCACAAATTTAAGTCATAACGCAGCTCCTCTGCTCACGCTAGAGGCGCTAATGTGTCAATTAGCTCAAGCATGATTCAAAAGAAGATTGCAGTTTTACTTGCTGCGCTCTTACTTTTAACGAGTTGCGCGGCAACTGAACCCGAACCGCTTTCTTCCCTTTCTCAATACGAAACCCAAGAACTTAAATGGCGAGATTGCTATGGAAATTACCAATGCTCATCTTTGTTAGTCCCGATTGATTATGCAGATTTATCGGTAGGCGCTTTCTCACTGGCGCTATTGCGTTTTCAAGCCCTTGATCAGGATCGCCGAATTGGCTCGTTGGTCGTAAACCCAGGCGGGCCAGGCTCATCAGGGGTCGATTACGCCTATAACGCTGAATACATAGTGAGCCCAGAGATTCTGGAACGTTTCGATATCGTCGGTTTTGATCCACGTGGGGTCGGAGATAGCGCTGCGATTAAATGCCTAAGTGATGCTGAAACTGATGCCAGTTTTGCAGCGGACCCGAAACCAGATGATGAAGCTGAGTTCGCACTGTTTATAAGTGATGCGCGAGATTATTTTGCAAAGTGTGCCGAAAATACCAAACATCTCACCAACTACAGCACTGTAAATAGTGCACGCGATTTAGAAGTTTTACGTGCTGTGCTTGGTGATGAAAAGTTAAACTTCTTAGGAAAGTCTTATGGCACATACCTCGGAACTTTATATGCCGAATTATTTCCGGAAAGCGTCGGTCGGTTTGTATTAGATGGTGCAGTTGATCCAAATAGTAGTAATCGTGAAGCCGTGCTCGGTCAAGCAATCGGTTTTGAATCAGCACTTAACGCATTCATTGATAATTGTTTAAATAGAAGCTCATGTGCTTTAACAGGTGACTTGCAATCGGCTCGAATCCAAGTCATTAATTTGTTGGCAAAGACCGCCATCACACCACTTGAAAGTAAATCTGGTCGTGAAGTTACTGAAGGTTTAGTATTGCTCGGAATTGCATCAGCTCTATATGACAGTGAATCGGGTTGGCCGGTTTTACGTGATGCGTTCAAAGAAGCAACGCTAGGAACTGGCACAAGTTTTCTAACTTTGGCAGATCAGTATGCTGGTCGCGAAGAAAACGGAAGTTATCTAAGCAATGAAAACGATGCGCTTCAAGTAATTAGTTGCCTCGACCAAAATGAATTAGAAACAGTTTCGGTATTTAAAAGAGGCGTTGCTGAATTCTCTGACAAGGCGCCAATATTTGGACCATATCTCGCTTATGCTGGATTAGCCTGCCGTTACTTGCCAAACTTAGGCAGCGTGGAACAAATTGAAATTAAGAGCATAAATACAAAACCGATTTTGGTTGTCGGCACAACTAGAGATCCAGCAACTCCTTACAAATGGGCGCAGTCGCTCGCAAAAATATTTTCTGCTGCACTCTTAATTACCCTTGATGGCGATGGCCATACTGGCCACGGTCGTGGCTCAACTTGCGTGGATTCGGCGGTAGATCGCTACCTATTGACCGGGATCACGCCTAAATCAGAGCTTTTCTGCGCTAACTAGTCAGACCTAGCACTCACCTACCTTCCAGATAATTCTCAGGAAAACCGAGTTAAGTTAAGTCATGAATCGAATCTCAATACGCAAGTTCAGCGCTGCTGGAACTGATTGGGCGGCGCTACTAACTGGGTTGGGTTTAGGTCTAACGGTTGCTCTTGAACTAACCACAATGCGTAAATCAGATATCGATTCGTTCTATCCAATTTTGCAAACAATTTCTCGTTTCGCCGCACTAATCGGAACCTACTTTGCTCTCCTTGGAATTCTTCTGGTCGCACGAATTCCTTGGGTAGAACGCGGAGTAGGCCACGATCGTTTAGTTACTTGGCACCGCAAGCTCGGTCCTTGGTCTCTTTATTTAATTACTTATCACGTAGCAATGATCACAATTGGTTACGCGGGTCAATTCCAAGAACGACTAATCAGCGAATTCTGGAGCATTCTGACAACTTTTAGTTGGATGTGGGCAGCTCTAGCCGGATTCATCTTCATGATTACCGCAGGAGTTACTTCATATAAAAAAGCGCGCGCAAAATTAAGTTATGAAACTTGGTGGCTAATACACATTTCTACTTATGCCGCCATCGCGCTTTCTTTCATGCATCAAATTTTAAATGGCCCAATGTTTATCGGACATCCGCTAAATCTTGGATTCTGGATTTTCCTGTACTCCGGAATGGTATTTAGCATTGTGTATTGGCGATTTGGTATTCCAATTTACCGATCACTACATCATGGCCTTCGAGTTGATCGAGTTGTTGTTGAAGGCCCTGGAATAATTTCAGTAATCATGCGCGGTCGAAACCTACAAACACTTGCTGCGCAAGGTGGTCAATTCTTTGGATGGCGCTTCTTGGCAAAAGGGCACGCACTAATTTCACATCCGTACTCACTATCGGCAGCGCCTACTGCGCATTACATGCGAATAACTGTTAAAGATTTAGGTGACCACTCTCGATCTGTGGCAGATCTAAAGCCCGGAACTAGAGTCTTTATGGAAGGCCCATATGGCGCATTCACTGCAGGTCGCGCATCTCGTAAACATGTAGTGCTTATTGGTGGCGGAGTTGGAATTACGCCAGTTCGAGCGCTGATGGAGGAGTTTCGTGGCAGCGTTCAGCTAGATGTGATTGTTCGTGCCTCTAGCGCTAAGGACGTTGTTTTACAGAAAGAAATGGATTATCTGGCTGCTCAATCCGAAGGATCAGTTCGTGTTCATTATCTAGTTGGATCTCGCAAGATTCACCCGATGGATGCCAAATCACTTGAAGCGCTAGTGCCCAGATTCGCTGATTCCGATATTTATATTTGTGGCCCAGCTCCACTTGTTGAAGCAGTACGTGAAGCGGCTGAAAATTTAGGCGTTCCAAAGAATAGATTCCATGACGAAGCATTTGCTTTCCATTCCGAATAGAAAGGCCGAGGTATAACATGAAACGTTTTCTACTAATCGCCGCCGGCACAGTTGGTGGATTAGGCGCAGTGCTTTCTATAACACCACCACAATTAGGTGCGACAGATCTAGGCCTTGGTTTAGATACGGGAACACTTACAACTTCTGAAACGCCTGCTCAAACGCAAACTTCAGCACCAGCACCAACTGTTAACTCTGTAAATGGAACTTTTACCGGCCCGGTTGTAGATGTCAGTTACGGAAATGTGCAAGTACAAATCACTGTCACAAATGGAAAAA
>CAZUWN010000008.1:0-7629 GCA_964624105.1 uncultured Candidatus Planktophila sp.
CCAGTTTTAGCGTTGGCTATCGATGAACCAGGTGCGTACGAACTGCCAGTTACCGAGTAAAATTTGGCTTACGTAATTCAACGATTGTTGCGTTGCGCCGACAGCCAGCCGGATGGATAAAACCATATTCACCGGCTCTTATTTACCGGATGAGGTTTTCCCCTATGGCCGTAGATCGTTTAGAAAATATCGTCAGCCTGGCTAAGCGCCGCGGATTCGTTTTTCCTTCTTCTGAAATCTATGGCGGATTGCGCGCATCTTGGGATTACGGCCCACTTGGAGTTGAACTAAAAAATAATATTAAGCGCCAATGGTGGAAGTCCATGGTGATGGGTCGCGAAGATGTCGTCGGTATCGATTCTTGCGTGATCTTGGCTCGCGAAGTTTGGGAAGCATCTGGTCACGTGGCAACATTTAGTGATCCGCTAACCGAATGTACTTCTTGTCATAAGCGTTATCGCGCCGATCATTTAGAAGAAGCTTACGAAGCAAAGCATAAGAAAGCGCCAGAGTCTTTGGCAGATGTTAATTGCCCAGCATGTGGCAATAAAGGTCAGTTCACTACTCCGAAACAATTTAGTGGATTACTAAAGACTTACCTGGGACCAGTTGAAGATGAATCAGGTTTAGCTTATCTACGCCCAGAAACTGCGCAAGGTATTTTTATTAACTTTGATCAAGTAATGACCACATCGCGCAAGAAGCCACCATTTGGAATTGGTCAGATTGGTAAATCTTTCCGTAATGAAATTACCCCTGGAAACTTTATTTTCCGTACTCGTGAATTCGAGCAGATGGAAATGGAATTCTTTGTTGTTCCTGGCACCGATGAAGATTGGCACCAATACTGGATTGATTACCGTCTGGCTTGGTATAAAGATTTGGGTATTAACCCAGATCGTTTGCGTATTTATGATCATCCCAAAGAGAAGCTTTCGCATTACTCAAAGCGCACAGCAGATATTGAATACAAATTCGAATTCGCCGGCACCGAGTGGGGCGAGCTCGAAGGCATTGCAAACCGCACTGATTTCGATCTAAAAGCGCACTCTGCAGCTTCCGGCAAAGATCTTTCCTACTTTGATCAAGAGAAAAATGAGCGTTGGACACCGTTTGTAATCGAGCCAGCAGCAGGTGTTGATCGCTGCGCACTTACTTTCTTGATGGATGCATTTACCGAAGATGAAGCGCCAAATGCAAAGGGCGAGATGGAAAAGCGCACCGTGCTTAAGTTTGATCATCGCATTGCACCAGTGAAGGTAGCTGTTTTGCCACTTTCACGTAATGCTGATTTATCTCCGAAGGCACGTGATCTGGCAACTGCGCTTCGCAAGAATTGGAACGTTGATTTCGATGATGCTGGTGCAATCGGTCGTCGCTATCGTCGCCAAGATGAAATCGGAACTCCATATTGCATCACCATTGACTTCGAAACTCTCGATGACAATGCTGTGACAATTCGCGATCGCGACACAATGGCGCAAGAACGAATCAGCATCGATCAGGTGGAGTCATGGTTAGCACCACGTCTGCTGGGTTGCTAAAACCACTGCGTTTGCCACTGGCAACTGGCGATCACTTTATTGATCCGCCGGTGGTATTGGCACCAATGGCCGGTATTACTAACTCCGCTTTTCGCATGTTATGTCGCGAACAAGGAGCTGGCTTATTTGTTTCCGAAATGGTTACTGCTCGCGCGCTTTTAGAACGACGCCCGGACACCTTGCGCATGATCGCACCTGGTGCTGGCGAGTGGCCTAGGTCTGTGCAACTTTATTCAACTGATCCACACACGATGCGAGCTGCAGTCACAATGATGGGTAAAGAGAATTTAGCTGATCACATTGATATGAACTTTGGTTGCCCAGTTCCGAAAGTAACTCGTAAAGGTGGCGGGGCTGCGTTGCCATTTAAGCGCAATCTTTTTACCTCGATTGTGGGCGCAGCGGTTGAAGCGGCCAAACCATTTGGAATACCAGTAACTGTGAAAATGCGTATCGGTATCGATAGTGATCACGAAACTTATTTAGAGGCAGCAACTTCGGCGGCGAACTTAGGCGTGGCATGGGTGGCTCTACATGCTCGCACCGCTCAACAGATGTATGAAGGAAAAGCCGATTGGTCCGCTATTACGCAGCTAGTTGAGCACTTAAAACCAACAGGTGTGCCTGTTCTAGGCAATGGCGATATTTGGTCAGGTGCCGATGGCCTAGCAATGGTCGCTGAAACTGGCTGCGCTGGCGTGGTTGTGGGTCGTGGCTGCTTAGGTCGACCTTGGTTATTTGCAGATTTAGTTGCCGCATTTTCCGGAACCGAGAGCAAAGTACTACCAACGCTTTTCGAAGTTCGCGAAGTTATGTATCGCCATGGTGAGTTAATTGTCGATTACTTCGAAAATGAAGATCGTGGTTGTCGTGACCTGCGCAAACATATGGCTTGGTATCTCAAGGGCTTCCGCGTTAACAGCGAACTACGTCGCCAATTTGGAATGGTTGGCTCACTCGCAGAGCTACGTGGCTTACTCGATCTATTAGATGATCAGCCTTATCCAGTTGAAGTTAGCGAAAAGCCACGAGGTCGCACTAGTCATGGTCGCCCAGTTACTTTGCCAGATGGCTGGTTACTTGACCCTGATGAAATTGTCGAGATCGAACTCGAAGATATGTTCTCTGGTGGCTAATGTTTCTCTTTAAATTATTGCGCAGAGCGATTGCCTTCGTGTTGCTCTTGGTGATTGTGGTGCCGGTGTTTGCACTTGGTAAAACTTGGTACGCCGCAAATAATCCCACCGTGCGCATTGGCGATGTCATCGTAGTTTTAGGTGCTGCGCAACTAGATGGCCGGCCCGGATTAGTTCTAGAAGCACGACTAACAGAGGCAAAACGAATTTATGATTTAGGTTTAGCTAAGAAAATTATTACCGTTGGCGGTGGCGCACCTGGTGATCGCACAACTGAAGCAGCGGCCGGTCGTATTTGGTTAATGCAAAATGGCGTTAAATATGCAGATATAAAAGCACTTGAAAAAGGTCGCGACACTTTGAATTCGACAAAGTTATATGCCGCCGAAATGCGTGATCGCAAAATAAAGAATGTAATCATTGTTTCTGATCCATTCCATTGTTTGCGATCGATGACAATGGCCAATGATCGTGGCCTGATTGCAACCTGCTCACCAGTACAAAGTGGGCCAAATGCTTTGGAAAAGAGCGGATTTAAGTACTTAATTCGCGAAGCAGGGGCTTATTTAGCCTATATAACACTGGGTCGGCGCGGAGTTCAGATCAGTGATCATTTACCTTCAGACAACATTCTCAATAAGGTAAGACCATGAGCGAATTGGTCGGTTACACCGCACGCGATCAAGAACGCTTCCTTGATGAGCCAGCTAAACGTGCTGGCCGCACCGAATTTATGCGCGATCGTGCTCGGGTAATTCATTCCGCAGCTCTTCGCCGTTTGGCCGCGAAAACACAAGTGGCTGTTCCTTGGGAAAATGATTTTCAACGTACTCGACTTTCACATTCGTTAGAGTGCGCACAGATTGGCCGCGAACTTGGCGAATCACTTGGCGCTGATCCAGATTTACTTGAAACTTCATGTTTAGCTCACGACTTAGGGCACCCACCATTTGGTCACAATGGCGAAGAAGCTTTGGCTGAACTTGCTAAGGATTGCGGCGGCTTTGAAGGCAATGCGCAAAGTTTTAGATTACTGACTCGAATTGAAGCAAAAAGTGTTGATGCCAATGGCAAAACTGTGGGCTTAAATTTAACACGGGCTTCACTTGATGCAGCAACAAAATATCCATGGGCGCGCAGCGAGAACCCACGTAAATATGGTGTTTACGATGACGATGTTGAAATTTATAAATGGATGCGCGAAGGCGCTCCAGCCGGCAAGCGGTGTATTGAAGCCCAGATCATGGATTGGTCCGATGACTGTTCTTATTCAGTTCATGATTTAGAAGATGCCATCGTGGCTAATCAGATTAAGGTTTCAAACTTTCGCAATGATTTCGCTGAACTATTTAAAGTAATGAGTATTGATTACGGCAGCGATGCAACTGAAACTGAAGTTGAGTCAGCCCTTGCTCGCTTAGAGGCACTTTCTTGTTGGCCGAAGAATTTCGATGGCAGCCATCGCGCGCTAGCCCGATTAAAAGACACCACTAGCCAATTAATTGGCCGGTTTGTGCAATCAGCTGAAATTGAAACTCGTAAAGTCCATGGTGCCGGGCCACTCACCCGTTACAGCGCAGACCTTGAAATCCCACGCGATCAGATAATCGAAGTTGATTTTCTAAAGGCAGTTGCTGGCCATTACTTAATTAATGCTGCAGCGTCGCAAGAGCGCTATGCCAAGCAGCAAACGCTGATCGGTGAACTAGTTGAAGCGCTCTTTAAGGCCGGGCCAAAGTACTTAGATTCAGTCTTTTTAGATGATTGGAAGCTTGCATCAAATGATGCCGAGAAGTTGCGTGTGATTATTGATCAAGTTGCTGGATTAACTGACCCGGGTGCATATGCACTTCATGCCCGCGTTTGCGTGACTGGATAGACTGGTTAAATCATGAGCGGTCGAATTAGAGATGAAGACGTTGCCTACGTTCGCGACCATGCACCCATTGATGAAATCGTGGGCGATTATGTGCAACTCAAATCAGCTGGCGGCGGCCAGAAAAAAGGTTTATGCCCTTTCCATGATGAAAAATCTCCTTCGTTCCACGTAACTCCATCAAAGGGATATTTCCACTGCTTTGGTTGCCAAACTGGTGGCGATGTAATTGCCTTTGTAATGAAGATGGATCATTTATCTTTTACTGAAACGATCGAACGTCTAGCTGATCGCATCGGTTACACATTGCGTTATGACGAGAATTCTTCGGGCACAGCAGCACCTGCCGGGCAACGTTCACGTTTAATTGCCGCAAATGCTGAGGCCGCCAAGTTCTATCAAGAGCAATTAAATAAATCAGAAGGCGCCGCATACGGTCGTGACCTAATGACTAAGCGCGGTTTTGATAAAGCAGCTTGTGAACAATTTGGAGTCGGTTACGCCCCTAATGAATGGGATGGACTGACAAAACATTTGCGCGCACTTGGCTTCACCATTGATGAACTGGAAACCGCTGGCCTTTCTAAAATGGGAGAGCGCGGACCAATCGATCGTTTCCGAAATCGTTTAACTTGGCCAATTAGAGATATTTCTGGTGATGTAGTTGGCTTTGGCGCTCGCAAGTTAGCAAGTGATGCAGAAGATCAAGGGCCAAAGTATTTAAATACGCCAGAGACGCCGATCTATAAGAAGAGCCAAGTCCTATATGGCTTAGATATGGCGAAGAAAGATATTGCGAAGTCGCGCCAAGCTGTAATAGTCGAGGGCTATACCGATGTAATGGCAGCACATTTAGCTGGTATTCCAACGGCGGTTGCAACTTGTGGAACTGCTTTTGGCGCTGACCACATTCGAATTTTGCGCAGACTATTAATGGATGACGATGCTTTCCGCGGTGAAGTTATCTTTACCTTCGATGGCGATGCTGCTGGGCAAAAAGCTGCACTTCGTGCATTTAGTGATGATCAGAAATTTGTAACACAAACCTATGTGGCAGTTGAACCCGATGGATTAGATCCAGCCGAGTTGCGTCAACATAAAGGTGATTTAGCGCTGCGAGATTTAATTGCAAAGCGGGTGCCACTCTTTGAGTTTGCCATTAGAGCTGAACTCGCAAAACATAAATTGGAATCAGCCG
The DNA here is from genome assembly GCA_964624105.1 of uncultured Candidatus Planktophila sp. Taxonomy (GTDB): domain Bacteria; phylum Actinomycetota; class Actinomycetes; order Nanopelagicales; family Nanopelagicaceae; genus Planktophila. Next base: position 5,755 of record CAZUWN010000008.1, read on the forward strand.
AAGGTCGCATTAATGCATTAAATGCAGCAGCACCGTTAGTTGCGCAGATTCGCGATAAATCGTTGCGTCCCGAATACACGAGATTGTTAGCTGGCTGGATCGGGCTAGAAACAGACGTTGTCAGCAAAGCTGTAGCTCGTGGCTTTAAACCAACTGTTTCGAATAACGCAGAGGCGAGTACTGAAGAAGTGCCTGAACAAAATTGGCGACCAGACCCAAGTGATCCGCGGTTAATGCTGGAACGCGAAGTTTTAAAGGCCAAAGTGCAGATGCCCGAACTTGCTAGTGGTTGGTCAGCAATTGAAGCTGAAGCATTTACTCACCCGGCATATAAAGAGTTGCGTGCGGTAATTGATGTGGTCGCAGTTGATCGGCCATTGACGATTGAACTTGTTACTAATGAAAATATGAAAGCGCTATTTACTGAGCTTTCAGTTGAACCAATTCGCACCGATGGCGAAATCTCACAGAATTATGTTTCCAGCATTATTGCTCGCCTTCGTGAAGTCTCTGTTTCGCGTGCGATTGCTGATTTGAAATCTAGTTTGCAGCGGTTAAATCCAGTTGAGAATGAGGCCGAATACAACGCGGCATTTGCTACTTTAGTTTCGCTGGAAAGCGCTAGACGCGGGCTCCACGATTTGGCGGTTGGTGGTCTGTAATTGGCTGGTTTCAGCGGTCATTTTTACCGATGGCAATAATTACGCTAGAGTTTGGCCTTCGCAATCCCTGATAGCTCAATGGCAGAGCAGCCGGCTGTTAACCGGCAGGTTCTTGGTTCGAATCCAAGTCAGGGAGCTCTAATTCGACTCACAGCCTAAACTAGCCTTCTTCTCAGTGCTTAAGAGATAGGTTTTTTCACATGGCTTACCGCAGAATGACCCAGAAGAACATCGCCGACTCTTGGCGTGCTCAAAGTTGGGCGATCAGAGTTCTGCGCGCGTGGTTATCTTTTACTTGGATTTATGCCGGCTGGGATAAAGCCACAGACCCTGGTTTCTTAACTAAAGGCGCAACCGGCTTTATCGGTGATCAACTAATTGGCTATTCCACTAATTCACCAATTAGCTGGCTCTTTAATAGTTTAATTGAACACGCAACCGCAGTAGGCATTTTTGTAATTTTCTCTGAATTCGCAATCGGAATCGCTACCTTGCTATGGATTGCACCAACTAGTGCGGCCTTTGGCGGATTCCTAATGTCAATCGTTCTCTGGTTAGCCAGTACTTTCTATATCTCACCTTATTTCCTAGGCAGTGATACCGCATATGCAATTCTCTGGTTGGTTTATTTCTTAACTTTGGTGGGCAACCGCAGAAATGTAGATATCGCACTTGATCGCCGGGGCGCAATTCGAATTGGAGCTTTAAGTGCAGCTGCAATTACTTCAGGACTAGTTGGCAAAGCGTTTACAAAAGTTTCAGAAAAATCTGCAACCACAGCTTCTGGGTCTAGCCAAATTATAAAGCTAGCAAAAATCAACGTTGGCGAAACTCATCAGTTTGCTCTGAGCAACGGCATGCCGGCAATTCTCTTCCGTACTAAAACTGGTGTCTTTGCATACTCAGCAACTTGCACCCATCAAGGCTGCACCGTTGCCTATCAGAGTTCGAATAAAAGCTTGTACTGCCCTTGTCATGGGGCAGAGTTTGATCCATTTAAAAATGGTGGCGTTATCACGGGACCAACTCGTGATGCACTGCCGACGGTCAAAGTCGAAATAAGCGGCGACTGGGTAGTTCTAGCATGAGAGGTATAAAGATGAAATTCCAAGGAACCCAAAAAGTAGTAGCTGGCTTTATCGCCGGAGTGTTAATCACAGGCGGAATTGCAACTGCTTCGACTACCAACTCAGGCACTGTGCAAGCATGTGTT
>CAZUWN010000008.1:7729-16209 GCA_964624105.1 uncultured Candidatus Planktophila sp.
ATCAATGAAGCTAAGCGCGTAATTGACGAAATTATTGCAACCGGTAAATCAACCAGACCAGTCCTTGGTGTCTTTTTCGATCAGAGCTACACCGGAATTGGCGCCAAAATTCTTCGGTTAAGTGCTGGCGAAGGTGCTGAGAAAGCTGGAATTCCAGTTGGCTCAGTCATCAAATCAATTGAAGGTTTCAAGATAACTGATGATGTTTCAGCCATCGTTCGAATTCGCTCCGCGGTACCCGGAAGCACCATTACCGTAATCGTTGATCTACCAAATAATGGTGGATTGAAGACCTTTAAGGTAACTCTCGGACAAGCAGCTTCAAACTAATGGAGTTAACGCCTAAGAAATACTTATTCGGTAAGGTTTAGCCATGGCTCAATTCAGATTACAGGTCGTTCTTCCAGATCGCCCAGGCTCATTAGGTGCGGTTGCTTCGGCAATCGGTTTTGCCGGTGGTGATATTCGTGGCTTAGTTGTTATGAAATCTGAAGATGGCCGTGGCTATGACGACATTACTGTTGCTGTGCCAGGCTCTGATCCAAGTGATTTGATTGAAGTGCTAACTGCAATTGGCGGCGTTGAAGTTATTTCGGTAACGCCAGTTAATTAAAGTTTAACTTCACGCAATTGCGTGGCTGATTGCTCTGGCTTTAGATCCATGATGAATGCACCCATGGCAGATTCGGAACCAGCTAAATACTTTAATTTACCTGGCTGGCGACGAACGCTTGTGATTTGCCAATGCAGACGCATTACATCTCGGCCAACTCGAACCGGTGCTTGGTGCCAAGTGGCGATGTAGGCCATTTCAATCCCAAATACACCGTCTAGTCGATTTAATACTTCAAGAGCAATCTCAGGGAAAGCACTTGATGTGGCTTCATCTAGTTCAGCTAAATCAGCAACTGGTTTTAGTGGGGCCACATGAATTTCAAATGGATAGCGCGCAGCATATGGAACAAAGGCAATCCAGTGCTCGTTACGAGCAATTATGCGCTCGCCATCTTTAATTTCGCGAGCAACCACATCATCTAGCAAAATGCGACCAGTACGATCTTTATGTTCTTGAGCTGCAGCCAACATTTTCTCAACACGCGGTGGCAAGAATGGATATGAGTAGATCTGCCCATGTGGGTGAGTAAGCGTTACACCAACTTCTTCGCCACGATTTTCAAATGGGGCGATATGGGCAATATAACTTGCTTGCGATAGCTCGCGAACGCGATCTTTCCAAGCTTCTAGAATGATCCGAACTTGTGACGGCGCTAAGTCCTTTAAAGATTTTCCATGATCTGCGGCGAAACAAATAACTTCGCACTTACCGGCAGTCTGACCTTCGGCAGTTTGCGTGCTTAGCGCTTCGGGTAATTCAAAATCTCCAACTGGTGGGCGAAAAGATGGGCCACGGTTATCAAAAACAACGACTTCAAAATCAGCTTCTGGAATTTCAGTTAGTAGTTCACCTGGGTTTTCAGAGGTGGGGCAGAGCGGGCAAAGTTCTTTAGGCGGCAGAAAGATACGATTTTGTCTGTGCGAAGCAACAGCAACCCATTCACCAACGAGTGCGTCATAACGAAGTTCACCAATTTGTGGTTGCGCTTCAGCGGGGCGCTTATCTTGCGCATCGCGACGTTGCCCTTTGGTGTCGTAGTAGCGAATCGTGCGACCATCGGCCATTTGGCGATCGGTGCGAGTGATATCAGCTGGCAACTTTGCAACGCTCATAATGAAATGAAGTCTACTGTGCCCAATTCAGAGTTCGCTCGATCGCCTTGCACCAGTTAGCAAAGCCTTTCTCACGTTCTGCTTGCGTAGATGTTGGGTGCCAGCGATGAAACTCTTTCCATTGCCCCGAGATCTCATGTCGATCTTTCCAGTACCCAACGGTTAGTCCGGCTGCATATGCAGCCCCTAGCGCAGTGGTTTCAACAATCACTGGCCGCGAAATTTCGATACCTAAGATGTCGGCCTGCATCTGCATGCAAAGCGCGTTATTTGTAATTCCGCCATCAACTCGCATCTGAGTCAATGTGACTCCACTGTCAGCTGACATGGCATCCATAATTTCGCGAGTTTGATAGCAGATCGCTTCTAGAGCAGCCCGCGCCAGATGTGCCTTGGTAGCTGCGCGAGTTAATCCAACAATTACGCCACGTGCATCACTGCGCCAATGAGGGGCAAATAAGCCAGAAAATGCGGGTACAAAATAAACCCCATCAGTATCTGGAACTGAAGCAGCTAAGTTTTCAATTTCACTAGCGGTCGAAATTATTCCGAGTTGATCGCGCAACCATTGAATTGCTGAGCCGGTAACTGCAACTGATCCTTCGAGTGCATATTGAACTGGTTCATCACCGAATTTAAAGCAGACCGTTGTTAAGAGACCGTTCTTTGATCTCACTATTTCATTGCCAGTATTTAACAGCGCAAAGTTTCCGGTTCCGTAAGTTGTTTTGGAATCCCCACGCGCAAAACAGAGTTGGCCAACCATTGCAGCTTGTTGGTCACCAAGAATTCCGGCAATCGGTATTGCAGTTCCGAAAGGACCATTTGGATCAGTTGTGGCATAAATTTCACCAGATGATCTGATTTGCGGAAGTGCGGATAGCGGAATATTAAATTGAGCTAGCAGTGACTGATCCCAATCGAGAGTCTCTAAGTTCATCAACATAGTGCGGCTAGCATTTGTGACATCGGTTAAATGCACACCACCATGAGCGCCGCCAGATAGATTCCAAAGTAACCAAGAATCAATAGTTCCGAACCTGGCAGTTTGTGCAGTGACTGCATTTTGAACTGCTGGCACATTAGTCATTAACCAATTAATTTTGCTAGCCGAAAAATATGGCGCAATTGCTAAGCCAGTTTTATGGGCTATTTCAGCCTTTGTTTCGGCGCTGAAAGCTTCTAGATAAGCCGCGGTGCGGGTGTCTTGCCAAACAATTGCATTAGAAAGCGGCTTACCAGTCTTGCTGTCCCAAACCACGGTAGTTTCGCGTTGGTTAGTAATTCCGATGGCAGCTAGTTGCGAGCCAATGATTCCAGCCTGTTTAAGTGCGCCCGTAATTACTTCTTGGGTGCGAGCCCAAATTTCAGCAGCATCGTGTTCGACCCATCCTGCTTGCGGCATTATCTGGCGGTGTTCTAATTGGTGCTGACCAACAATTTTGCCAGCGTGATCAAAGATCATAAAGCGAGTACTACTAGTGCCTTGATCTAGGCTTCCAATGAATCTTTCGCTCATGTGGCTACTTTAATTCTTTATCTGATTCTTACAACCATCTGTCGCGGGCTTAGGCGTAGCGCTCTTAGTTGGGGTTGGCGTAGGAGCTACGCCTTGCAATAAGTCAAAGGTGACTGGCAGTTGAGTCGTTGCGTGAGTTTTTGTTTGATCGGTAAATTCAATTGTGCCAACCCAACTGCCGGCAGTGAAACCTTTAACTGAGAGAGTCCAAAGACCGCTTGCGGCGCGGGTCACGGTTTGAGTTAGCTTCGGTTTATCAATTGAAAGTGGATCATATGCAAAGCGCACGGTGCCTGTAACAGCTGGCGAACCATCAGGGCGATTTACCCCAACGCTAAATGTGACAGCTTTGCTGGTATCGGTAGCTTTTTGTTTAGAAATCAACATCGTGGTTGCTTCATTAATAGGCATTAAATCAATCGGATCTGGCACCCAAGTACCAGCAGTTAGATCAATAAAATTCTGTGCGGTGCCACGGAAAACATTTAGATCAACTCGAGTACTGGGCACTCCATATTTAGTGCCGATTCCACATGATGAGTATTGCCAAATAATCCATTGTGATTGGCATGCGCTAGAAGTCCAAGAGTGCACGTAACAACCGCCTGGTTTTAGGCCAGGCTGATTAATCGGGTCGAATGGATTGACTGCGTATTGCGCAAGCCAAAGTGGGTATTTATTGAGGATTGAGCTCTTATTCATCGCGCCTTCGAGGAAGCTAGGGTATGAATAGAAAATAGGTTTACGACCAAGTTTTTCATTGATAATTTCCAAGAAAGTTTCGGCCCATAAAGTTACTGAACTTTTAGTCGCATATGTTGCGCAACTACCGTTGCTATTAACTTTCACGCAATGATTCTCAAGGTCAAGTGCATACGGCAGATCGCGAGCAGTTAAGCCACCTATTGCTGATATTCGCCAAATAACTTTTTGTGCTTGAGCAGTTGCATCGCGAATAATTGCTGCTCGATCACTTGTGTTTGGCAAAATCGCATAATGGTAAAAACCGGTGTAAATACCAGCTGCTTGAGCCGCCGGTCGATCAATCAACAAATACTGAAGTGCTAGAGCATCAGCATCATCACGGGTATCTGATGCCTTAATCATGGCAAAGCGAATGCCAGCTGAATACATTTTGGTGAAATCAATTAGCTTGCCATAAGGATGTTGCCATCTTGAGATATCAACACCATGAATGCGCCCACCTGGGCCGAGTGCTTCAACCGCAATGACTGGGTCGGTTTCGGAAATCTGGGCTGCTGGCTTTACGGTAATTTTCTTACTTATTGAATAAATCGTTTTACTTCCGACCGTAGTCTTGGCGCGATATTTAATTACCGATTCTTGCGCTGTGACTACTGTTTCAAGTTTCCAAGTTCCAAGCTTTGTAGTCTTGGTGCTAAATCTAGTATCTAACCATTTGCCATCTATCTCACTTTGTATTTTCACCGTCAGCCCAGATTTTTTAGGCGTTAAAGCGCCATAGAAAGTTAATAGTGGCTCAATTACATTTGGAGTCTGCTTAACAGTCATTGTGATCTTCGAAGTAGCCGCCTCGGCAATCGGAAGCGAAATTGTTAGCGCAACTGTTGAAATGCCCACCAGGATGGCGATTAGCTTGTTTTTCATAGGAGAGTAATTTCGATATCGATACCAAGCACCTGCTTGATTACTGATTTAAGAGTTGCGATCTGTCGATCACGAATTTCTGAGTATTCATGGGCCGAACCAAGTTTGCGGCTATCTGAGAAATCTAAGTGCAGCGTTTGGCCATCAAATTCGGCTAGCCGGGCATCAAAGAAGGAGATCCACGCTATGCGATCAATGCTTTCGAGCTGATCTAGAACCGAGTTCCATTGTTGGCGTAACTGGGCTAGATCCATGCCCGAGATTCTAGTGTCTAGGTGCGCCGATCCACTTGTAGTAGTGGCCTGCAATTAAAACTCTCAGGTTTCTGGTGCGATCTGGCGTAATTGCGAAGTGTCCCGCAATACGCGCAACGATTTGCTCGACCGATTTCTCACTAACAAATCGAACCCGACCAATCTCAGCATTACTTAAGCCAGTAGCAACAAGTCGTAGCGTTTCAATTTGGGTATCGGTCATAGAGCTTAGGACTGAGGCGAATGCATTTTCATGGGGTGAGCCATGACTATCAACCCAAGCAGCTGGGCTCTTACTTTCTGCAACTTCCATTGCTTTACGAATTGAATCGGCAATAATTTCCAAATTGCTAATTGATTTCTTTAGAATCAATTGCGACCCAACTGGAAGATCTTTAGAAGTGATTCCTAGCAAGCGGATATCTGGGCAAGCAGTAGTTATAACAATTCCAAGCGATGGGTTTAGCTTTCGCAATTTCTTAACTAGCGAGATTGCTTCTTGACCATCAAATTGAATATCAATGACTAATACTTCAGGTTGCAGTGAACGGAAAAGATTTTCAGCTACTGCCAAATTACCAGCTTCGCCAATTACATTTATGGTGTGTAAACGAAGTGCTGCGCTAAGAGTCGCAAGTTCGAATGCGTCATCATTAATCACGAGCACTCGGAAAGTCATACTTAAAAGTAGCCGACTTCCCTATCTGGGGCTACCCAAATGGTTAGGGATAGCCCTAGAAATAATTGTGAGTAATTTAATCGTTTTAAATGAATTGACCAATAGTTTTTGGAATGAAATTTATAATTTGCGTGGCAGTTATCGGCCCACCATCTGATGCTTTTAGCGCAGCAGCGTTATGAATGAATGCAGCACTTGCAGCGATTCGCGCCAGTGATGATTCATCATTTAAAATTTCAACTTCATTTGTTGCAACGAGTGCTGCAACTATTCCTGCAAGAACATCGCCAGTTCCTGCAGTGGCTAACCATGGTGTCGCTTTTGGTAGCTCAATTAATTGTTCGCTATCGGCCACAAAGGTGATGGCCCCTTTTAGTAGAACTGTTACTTTCAAGGTATCAGTAGCAATCTGCACCCACTTGCGTGGATCTCCTTCAATTGCCTCAGCACTTACCTGAACCCCGCGTGAATTTAGTAATTTGGCGAGCTCGCCAGCGTGGGGAGTAATGAGTGCTGGCTGGGATAGTTTGCCCGCTAAATGCAGTGCGCCAGCATCTAAAACAGTTGGCATGGTCTGACGTTTAGCCAATACAAACCAACGATGGCGCAACCAAGTAGTTAGCAATTTATATTTCTGATCAGAAATTCCAGAACCTAATAACCAAGCAGAAACTGGGCCAGGTTGAACTACAACTTCTGGGCAAGTATGCAGAACCAGGTGGGCTAAACCAGATGAGGAATGAAAACGAATCATGCCAACACCAGTTGCAGAAGCGGCTGCGGTAGAAAGCACGGCTGCGCCGGGGTATTGAGCCGAACCAGTTATTACGCCAAGGACTCCACGCGAATACTTGTTATCTAAATCAGTTGGAACTGCGATGCATTTCTTCACATCTCGAGCAGTCCACTTCTTATATGTGCGATCTTCGCTCATCTTTATGCTCCCACTCGCTTTAGCTAACTAATTGCAAGGCTACTCTTAAGTTGCAAGTAGCAGAAATCCGCTTTAAATCGGGCTTAAGAAATCTGGAAGTTCTCGAATAGAACCTTAGTTTTACTCTCGCTCTTACCGATTAAAGCAATCATCACACCGGTATGTGAATCAGTCATATCGCAGGAGATTTCACGGCCATCGAGAGTGTGTGAAAAACCCAAATCAGGAATCCTGAAGGTGTAGTCCTGATCATCTCCACTTAGCTCGATCTGCAGCTTTGACAGTGCGGTCGATATTGATGCTGTTGGTTGTTTACCTGACGCCGCTTGCACGCTTACTTCAAAAGTCTCAGTTCGCTTAATCTCGAGTGAAAGATATGCGCCTTCTTTGATGTAGGCAGCTAACCCAACTACATCGCCTTTTTTCAAGTCAGTTAAATCAATGATCAAAGAGCAATTGAATTTCCAAGCAGTTTGGCGAACGCCTAGAAAAGTATTCTCGAATGAATTCTGTAGCTCCAAAGCCAGTGCATTTTCGCCAGTTAAATTGAAGTGATCCCGCTTTTCATTGCGAATAGTTACCCACTTGATTGCTAGAGATTGGGCACTGAAATCTACGGCTACATCACTTTGCGGAAACTCGGATAAACCAGTTACTTCATAGCAATCTTCGACTCGACCAGTAGCTGGTGCGAATAGTGGGCTCTGGTCATCAGCCGGCCAGGTAACTGGGAAGATAAATGTTTCGCGACCTAAGTTTCGATAGTAGCCACCAAAGGACCATTTAACATTTCCGCCATCATAGAAACCACCACGTGGGCGTGAGGCGAGGGCAACGCCCCACCAACTGCCATCTTTCAGTTCGACCATATCGGCATGACCAACATTATGAACTGGGTATTCACGCGCCAAATGCTTATGGGTAAGAATCGGATTTCGTTGGCTAGAAACAAATGGGCCAGTGACACTTTTACTACGCGCGATAGAAGTGGTGTGGAAATGCAGAGTTCCGCCTTCAGCAATTAGTAAGTAATACCAACCATTTCGCTTATACATGCGTGGCCCTTCGGGAAAAATCCCACCGGTGCCATTCCAGAGAGTGTGCTTTTCGCCAACTAATTCAAAAGTATTTAGATTAATTTCGCTGATCCAGATTTCAGCATCGTTTTCAAACCTAGGATTTGAACTATCTCTATTCGCCAATAAATAGGCTTTATCACCATCGAAGAAAAGTGAGCTATCGATTCCGTAGGCATCTTCAATAAAGTGACATTTACTCCAAGGCCCATTGATATCTGTGGCAGTTAGTACAAAGTGATAATCAGAACCTGGCCATTGCTTCTTAACTCGCGTTGAAGTTATGTAGAAAACCCCATTGTGATGACGAATCGTCGCTGCCTGCACACCGCCAGAGGGAGCAACATCAGATAAATCAAGGCCTTGTTCAGCGCGATCAATGGCATTTCCAATCTGTCGCCAATTAACTAGATCTTTTGAATGCCAAATTGGAATCGCTGGAAAATATTCAAAACTTGAATTAACAATATAAAAGTCATCATCAACTCGAATTATTGAAGGATCGGGATAGAAGCCAGGCAAGATTGGGTTCTGGGCTTGGCTCATAAAAGTATTATCCCTTTAAATCCCCAAGTGGGGCGGGTCGGGCTCGAACCGACGACGACAGAATTATGAGTTCGGAAGCGATGACTGGGAGTAGCACGGTTAAGCGTGGTTGACG
>CAZUWN010000009.1:0-5675 GCA_964624105.1 uncultured Candidatus Planktophila sp.
AGTATTACTGCATCAAAGGTGCTTCACATACTGCCCCGGCCGAGGCGCCCCTTGAATGGATGCAGGTAACCCAGAAGTGGCTAACAAGTAAGAAGCTTTAAATAGAGGCTCAAAATGTGATACCACTATGGTATCATTTACACATGGCAATGACATTACGACTGTCCGATAAGCAAAGTGCTGCATTAAAAAAGGTTGCCGAGAATGAGGGAACTTCTATGCATGAAGTTGCACTAACGGCAATTGATGAATACATCTCAAAGCGTCAGAAAAGATTGAAGGATGCGATTAGTCGAATAGCAACGGAAGATGCTGAACTTCTCGATCGTTTATCTAAGTAATGGCAATCGACTTCCTCGATATTCACGACTTACTAGAAATTGCTGAAGCCTTAATTCCAAAACTAAAAGTTAGAGATTTGGGCTTATTAGAAGCTGCTGTGGCAAGACCTCAAACCACGGTATTCGGCAATGATGCCTATGAAAGTTTTGAGTTCAAAGCAGCTTCCCTCATGCATTCAATTGCTCGAAATCATCCATTGATTGATGGAAATAAACGCCTGGCTTGGGCAGCAACCAGAACTTTTTGCTTACTAAATGGTTACGACATCTACAACGACGTTGATTCGGCCGAGCAGATAGTTTTAGCTGTGGCGACTGGAAAATTAGATGTTCCTGAAATTGCAACTGCACTTGAGATCCGTAAAGGAAAATAATTGCCTGTAGCTTCTAACTAGTTAGATCTGCACGCCGATGTATTTGGTTTGCAGGAACTCATGAATTCCATCAAAGCCACCTTCGCGAACAATTTTCATCTCATCCGAAAGGATGACTGTGGATAAGTTTCTTGGCTGGTTCGGCAATTTTGCAAGTATCTCTCATGAAAACTTACATATTAAAACTAATCACTCTGATTTCTTTGATCACGCTCATCCCCGTGTTGTCTTCGCCAATGGCATACTCAGCTAGTTTCGCACCTTATGGACCCAAGGCAATCTGCCGCATTGAAATAGACAATGCTCATTACTCAACTTCGATGTCTCGATTCGAGAAAACTAAATATGTAAAAATTAATGCTAGGTCTGTATGCAATGTTATCCAAAGCCAGGTAACTCTAACTGTTGAGATTTACAAGACTGGACGACTAGGCCCGATATTTCTTAGAAAATTCTCTACGAATCCTGCAAGCCGCTCCTCCAGAGGACTAATTGTTAAAATGAATAGCGCAAAGTTGCTATGCAAAAACAATACAGAAACTACTTACTACGGGGTCGCCTATTCAAAAGCAATAATCAACGGTGGATGGCAATATGCAGGAAGAACCAAGCCTCCTTTAAATATTCCCTTGAAGTGTGGCACATGAGATAACCTTTGCTCTAGACAAGAACTAGAGCGAAGGCAAGAAATGAATTTGGAAAATGCTGAAAGCCAGTCAGCGCCTCGCTATGTAGTCATACGTCATAGATTTGATGCTGAGACAAATCATTATCGCTGGATGCCAGAAGTAACTTTTGACAGTAAACGTAAATGGAGAAAGTATTTAAAGAAGGAGAATGCAGATCTGGATGTACGGAAAAATTCTGGTCTGACTCAACAAAAGGAAGAACTTTCCGGATACATTATCAATCCAAAAAAGCAAACTTTGACTAAATTTGTAATCTTGAAGCTGATCCGATTGCTTGGAAAGAAAAAGTATCTACCCGGTTATGAATCTGGGTACGCAGAATATGAAGAGTACAAAGCTGAGCTTGAAGCTAAAAGTTAGATTCTTAATCAGTTAGATCTGCACACCAATATATTTGGTTTGCAGGAACTCGTGAATTCCATCGAAGCCACCTTCGCGACCTAAACCAGATTGCTTAACGCCACCGAATGGGGCAGCTGGGTCAGAAATTACGCCCTTGTTAATCGCAACCATTCCGGATTCCATTGCCTCGGCTGTGCGAAGCGCACGAGCTAAGTCACTTGAGAACACGTAACTAATTAGTCCGAATTCGGTGTCATTCGCTAGCGCTATTCCTTCTGCGTCGGTATCGAAGATAACGACTGGGGCTACTGGGCCAAAGATCTCGTGCTTCAAAATTGGGTTGTCTTTAGCCACGGAAAGCACGGTTGCTGGGTAGAAAGCACCTACGCCATCGGGGGTTTTACCGCCAGTTTCGACCTTAGCGCCAGCTGCGATTGATTGATCAACTAACTCAGCAATCTTGTTGCGTTCCTTAACCGAAACGCTGGCACCAAGCGTTGTTGTGGCATCAGTGCCGCGACCAACAACAAATGCTGACATTGATTTAGTTAGTTCGGCAATAAATTTTTCGGCGATTGGTCGTTGCACATAAATGCGGTTTGCAGAAGTGCAAGCAGCGCCACCATTGCGCATCTTTGCCAATAACAGTTGTGGAATTGTGACTGCAAGGTCGGCGTCATCATGCACGATAACTTGGGCATTTCCACCAAGTTCCATTGAACAACGAATCACTCGATCAGCTGCTTCTTTAAGAAGAACGCGACCAACTTCAGTTGAACCAGTAAAAGATAAATTCTTAACACGTGGGTCGTGCAGCATCTTAGAAATTGCCGGACCAGTTTTTTCTGGAATAACTAAATTCAAAACACCTTTAGGTAATCCGGCGCGCTCCAAAATATCAACGATGTGCATTGCAGTTAGCGGAGTTTCAGTTGCTGGTTTTAAAATCATGGTGCAGCCTGCAGCAATTGCCGGACCAATTTTGCGAGTTGCCATACCGGCTGGGAAATTCCAAGGTGTAATTAAAATTGATAAGCCAATTGGTTGATGGGTAACTAAAATTCGTTTGTCACCACTAGGTGACATGCGGAAATCACCTGGCGTGCGAACTGTTTCTTCAGCAAACCAACGGAAAAATTCCGCAGCATATGCCGCTTCGCCGCGAGCATCAGGCATTGCTTTGCCATTTTCGCGCGAGATTAACGTTGCAATCTCTTCAATTTCTGCGGTCATGATTTCAAATGCTTTGCGCAGAATTTCAGAACGGAATCGCGGCGCAGTCGCAGCCCACTCGACAGCTACGGCATCGGCGGCGGCAATTGCGGCCTCACATTGCGCATCATCGGCAATCGCAACTTGGGCAATTACTGAACCATCGCTGGGGTCAGTTACGGCAACCGTGCTTGCACCCGGCACCCACTGGCCATTTATATAGAGTTGTGTGCGCATAAGGAGAGCATAACAATCTAAGATAGAGCCTCTAACAAGGAGTAAAAGTGCCTAAGTCTTGGACTGATGGAGCCCCAGCCCCGGTTGCGCTTCAGGATCACGCGCATCTGCGCGACCCGCTTACCTACAAGATCAAGAAGTGGTTTTTGGGCGGTGCGCTAAACCGTCACTCACTCGACCATCAGCGCTTGAAGAAGCGTTACGCGCTCGGCATTTTATCCTCTGACTGTATTTCATCTTCGGCCTACGGTTCTGAGCAGATTTTAATCGCGCTGTTGCCAGCATTTGGTTTAGCAGCTTTCACAATTTTGATGCCAATGACCGGCATCGTTATTGCAATTTTGATTTTGATCACACTTTCCTACCGAAATGTAATTCACGTCTATACCAAAACAGGTGGCGCATACATAGTCTCGCGTGACAACTTTGGCCCTGTAGTTGCCCAAGTTGCAGCTGTCGCGCTGATGCTTGATTACATCGTAACTTTAGCAATTCAAAGTGCCGCTGGTGTTGCAGCAATCATTTCAACATTTCCCGAATTAGAACCTTGGAAAATGCATATGATTTTTGCAATCATTGTGTTACTGACTTTTGGAAATTTAAGAGGAGTTAAAGAAGCAGGAAAAGCTTTTGCGCTACCAACTTATTTATTCATTGGCGCAATGTTGATCGTATTTACTTGCGGCCTATACCGATATTTCACAGGCACTTTGCCAATGTTAGAAACTGATCTGCCAGGTGCTGTTGAACTTGGTCAACCAAGCTCCTTACTAACCGGTGCAGCAATCTTTATCCTGCTACGTGCATTTGCAAATGGTGGCTCTTCATTAACTGGGCTGGAAGCAATTTCTGATGGTGTTTCACTATTTAAAGCTCCTGAAGCAGATAATGCAAAACGTACTTTGGTAATTATGAGCGCAATCCTCGGAACTCTCGTTCTTGGAGTTTCTTGGTTCGCTCATCAAATCCATGCAATGCCATATGAGTCAGGTACGCCGACCGTAATTTCGCAAATTGCTAAAGCGGCCGTTGGAACTGGAACATTTGGGCAAGGCATGTTCATTTTGGTTCAGTTAGCGACGATGCTTATTCTTTTTGCAGGCGCGAATACGACATATAGTGCGTTTCCGTTGCTCTGTAACTTTGTAGCCGCCGATGGTTATTTACCGCGTCAACTGAGCAAGCGTGGGCACCGATTAGCATTTTCTAACGGAATTCTGTTGCTTGCAGGCGGCGGAATCTTCCTAGTGATCATTACTGCTGGCTCAGTTGAGCATCTAGTGGCTTTCTACGCACTCGGTGTATTCACTGGATTCATGCTGGCTGGTTTCGGAATGGCCAAGCACGCAAAAACCCACAAGGGTGATGGTTGGAAAGTTAAATTTGTAATCAACGGCTTGGCTGGTTCGATCTCTTTAATAATCGTGCTTATTTTCTCGGTTGTTAAATTCACCCAAGGAGCCTGGATAGTTTTGGTTGTGTCGCCAATTATGGTTATGTCATTCTTGAGATTGCGTCGCCAATACACCGCTGAACAGAAAGCATTAACTGTTAAGAGTGAACAACAACGCGCTACCTCGATTACTCGCCACGACGTTACAGTTTTAGTTGATTCTGTAGATCTCGCAACAATTAGCGTTGTTCGTTATGCCAGAACTTTAAATGCTCGAAAGATTTCTGCTGTCCACTTTGTTATCGATGATCGCCGTGCTGCAGATATTCAAGCAGCGTGGGCTGCATCTGATGCAGTTGATGATGTGGAACTTGAATTAATCGATTGCCCTGATCGTCGCTTGCCTAACGCTGCGCTCGATTACGCAATTCGCATGACTGAACAAGCAGATGTCGAATTAACTTTGCTTTTGCCTCGTCGTTCATACTCTGGCGTACTTGGTCGATTACTACATGATCAAACTGCCGAAGATATTGCAGCCCCTATTTCTCAATTATCACGAGTTGTTGCAACGATTATGCCATTTGATGTTTCAAAAATGATTTCCGGTAAATCAATCACAGTTGAAAATCGCAAACAAGAATCACGCGTCACACCTAAACCAGTTGCTGTAAAAGCTGAAGCTAAACCTGTAGTTGCACAATCGGCAGAACCAGTAAGCCATTACGCGGAAAACATGACACCGATTGGAAACATTACTTGGCGCAAACGCGCACATATCCAAGGTCGTGTAACTTCGATTCGAACTGCACCAAGTGGGTCAGCGCCAGTGATTAATGTGGAAATTTGGGATGAAACTGGTGGCGTAACGCTGCAATTCTTGGGCCGTCGCGAAATCCGTGGCTTAGATATCGGATCCGAATTACGCGCTGAAGGAATGGTCGCCGAAAACGAAGGCAAAATGACTATTTTGAATCCTTCATACGAACTACTTAAGTAGCCGCTTACTTCTAACGTTGGTTAAGCCTTAATAAATATGGCGGTGGCGGTGGGATTTGAACCCACGGTTGAGTTTCCCCAACACACG
>CAZUWN010000009.1:5775-16179 GCA_964624105.1 uncultured Candidatus Planktophila sp.
AAATATGGCGGTGGCGGTGGGATTTGAACCCACGGTTGAGTTTCCCCAACACACGCTTTCGAGGCGTGCTCTTTTGGCCGCTCAGACACGCCACCGTGGGTGACGATACCCCAAATTATTACTGGCGGAAAAAGTTAGTTAGCAGTTCAGCGCATTCAGCTTCAAGTACGCCGCCTACAACTTCCATCTTATGAATTGCGCGCGGATCACGAAGAACATCCCAGACTGAACCAACTGCGCCAGCCTTTTCATCCCAGGCACCAAATATCAAAGTATTGATTCGCGATTGTGCGATTGCGCCAGCACACATTGCACAAGGTTCGAGTGTGACAACTAATTTGCACTCATCTAGCCGCCAAGTACCTAATTTTTGTGCCGCGCGACGAATTGCCACAATCTCGGCATGGGCTGTTGGGTCTTGATGTGCTTCGCGTTCATTAAATCCAGTTGAAATTATATTATTTTCAGAGTCAACAATTAACGCACCAACTGGTACGTCATCTGTTTTGAGAGCGCTTTGGGCAATTGCAATTGCTGAACGCATTAGATCTTGATGAATCAAAGTTCTAGTAGCTCCGCAAACTGACTGCCAAAACCTAATCGCTTAGCAATAGCTTCTAGCTGTTCATCTGGAAATAGTTCACTGTCATCACAGAGGGCAAGCAGCTCCATGTGTGGCATTCCGAGATCGGCAAAAATATCTTTGTGGCCGGCAGGTAGCGGTTCATCTTCATCAGTTGGTTGATCAAGGTCTGCGATTTCTAGAAATTCTTCGGCAACTTCGTAATCAAGAGCGCAAGAGATATCACTTAAGAACATATAAATATGGGTCCCGAGGACTCGGATCAAAATGAAAAACTCTTCATCAATTGAAATTAGGGCAACTGCGCCACCATTTGTTTGCTGTGATTTAAGGCGATTAATAATTGCAGGGAGATCTTGGGCATCAGGCAGATTGGCTAGCGTCCAACGGCCGTCTTCATGCCAGGCTTCAATGGCGATATCGACTTCGTTAATGAGTTCAGTCACTTTCCCACCCCTCACCGCTTCGCCACGAAGGAACTTCCCGAGAGTTCCAATACGGACATAGTGGCACTTATTTATGCGGAAAGAAACCCCTGTATGGTTTGCGTTATGAAAGTTCACGTAGCAAATCACCCACTAATTTCGCATAAATTAACGGTTCTGCGTGATCAGGAAACTGATTCACCAACTTTTAGACACTTAGTCGAAGAACTTGTGACGCTGCTGGCCTACGAAGCCACCCGAGATGTTCGTACTCAACAAGTTGAAATTACAACTCCAGTAACAAAAACCACTGGTATCAAAATGGCATCCCCAGCTCCAGTTGTAGTTCCAATTCTGCGCGCCGGACTCGGAATGTTAGAGGGCATGGTCAAGTTGCTGCCAACAGCTCAAGTTGGATTCCTGGGAATGGTGCGCGACGAAAAAACTTTACAAGCAAGCACCTATGCCAACCGGTTACCAGAAGATCTAACTGGTCGCCAAGTATTCGTACTTGATCCAATGTTGGCAACTGGTGGAACTTTAGTTGCGGCTTTTAATTACTTAATCGAACGCGGTGCATCAGATATAACTGCAGTTTGTATCTTGGCAGCACCTGAAGGAATCAAAATTGTTGAAGATGCATTTAAAGATGCCAAGATTGATATTAAATTAGTAACTGGCGCACTTGATGAAAAACTTAACGAACACGGTTACATCGTTCCTGGTCTTGGCGACGCTGGCGATCGTTTGTACGGTGTTGTCTAAATGGCAAGCACAAGTCCTGGTTATGGCATCACAATCCGTGTCGAAGGACATCCTGATTCACAACCAGTAGCTGCAATTACTGCGGTTATCAGCGAAGCGGGCGCAACTATTACCGCACTCGATGTTGTTGAGTCGCTGCTAGAGCGTGTTGTAATCGATATTACTTGCGATGCAGTCGATCAAGAACATGCTGATGTAATTACTAGTTCGATTTCGAGGCACCCAGATTTAACAGTTCGTAAAGTTTCAGATCGCACCTTCTTATTACACCTCGGTGGCAAAATTGAAATTCAATCAAAGGTGCCGCTAAAGACGCGCGATGATCTTTCTCGTGCTTACACCCCTGGCGTAGCGCGTATTTGCCAAGCAATTGTTGATGATCCAGCCGATGCTCGCCGCTTAACTATTAAGCGAAATACCGTGGCTGTAGTAACTGATGGTTCAGCCGTTTTGGGCTTAGGCAATATTGGTCCTGCTGCAGCGTTGCCAGTTATGGAAGGTAAAGCTGCGCTCTTTAAGCGCTTTGCCGATGTTGATGCTTGGCCAGTTTGTTTAGATACCCAAGATGTCGATGAAATTGTGCGTACTGTGCAATTAATTGCGCCAGTTTACGGTGGCATTAACTTAGAAGATATTTCAGCCCCGCGTTGTTTCGAAGTTGAAGCCCGACTACGTGAACTTCTCGATATCCCAGTTTTCCATGATGATCAACACGGAACTGCAATTGTTGTGCTTGCTGCGCTGCGCAATTCTTTAAAATTAGTTAAGAAAGATCTTTCCCAAGTAAAGATTATTATGAGTGGCGCCGGCGCTGCTGGTACGGCAATCGCTCGTTTGCTAACGAAGAGCGGTGCTACAAACATTATTGCCTTTGATAAAGATGGCGTGATTTGCAAAGAAACAAAAGCAGATCATGACC
Organism: uncultured Candidatus Planktophila sp.; assembly: GCA_964624105.1. Lineage (GTDB taxonomy): Bacteria > Actinomycetota > Actinomycetes > Nanopelagicales > Nanopelagicaceae > Planktophila. The sequence goes on from CAZUWN010000009.1 coordinate 8,468, forward strand.
CAATGCGTCAATGGTTCATTGATAATTGCAACCCAAGCAACTTCAATGGCAATATTCATGACGCTATGAGCGGTGCTGATGTATTTATCGGAGTTAGCGCTCCGAATGTATTAGTCGAAGCAGATGTTGCTTCTATGGCAACCGGCTCAATTGTGTTTGCACTCGCTAACCCAGATCCTGAGATTGACCCAGTTATTGCGCGTAAATATGCCGCGGTAGTTGCTACTGGTCGCAGTGATCAACCAAACCAAATAAATAACGTTTTGGCATTCCCTGGAATCTTCCGTGGGTTGCTCGATGCAAATGCACACAAAATCACTGACACGTTGCTAATTGCTGCTGCCGAAGCGATTGCTGATTGCGTAAGTGCCTCACAATTAAATGCCTCCTTCATCGTTCCAAGCGTCTTTGATCCTCAAGTAGTCACAGCGGTTGCAGCGGCGGTAAAGAAGAGCTGTTAATGGATTTCTCCTCTTACCAAGGGTTTTTAAGCTCGATGGCCCCGTTTTTTCTCTATATCTTCATGGGCGTAATCATCTTCTTGGAAACCGGGGTGCTCGTTGCCTTCTTTATTCCAGGTGATTCACTTTTATTCTTCGCTGGGCTAGTTGCGGCTTCAACAAATAACGTAAATATTCTCTTACTTGTATCGATTATTTTCTTTGCTGCTTTCATGGGTGACCAAGTTGGTTTTGCACTGGGTCGAACTGTCGGGCGCTCATACTTAGAGAAAAGTAAGCGACCTGGATTCCTCAAGATGATTGCGCGTGCTGAACGTTTCTACTCGCGATATGGGTGGTGGGCCGTTGTGTTTGCACGTTTCTACCCTTGGATTAGAACTTTTGTGCCACCAATTGCCGGAATTTCTAAGATGAATTACTACCGCTTCTTAACTGCCAATGCTCTTGGTGCTTTTGTTTGGGGAGTCGGAATGACTTTGCTGGGTTATTACGCAGTTCAATTCCCTTGGATCGATGAAAACTCTAAATTGATTGCGCTCTTCTTTATTGTTCTTTCGCTGGTTTCCGGATTCGTGAATTACCTACGCCTCCAGCGATCACCCCAAAGTAAGTCATAACTATTCCGGTTACTAAGTAAGCACTGACGTTAACTCCGTTGGTTGGTGAAATTAAGTCAATTAGTAGCGAACCAACTAGTTGACCGCCAACGCTAAATAGCGTGAAAGTTAGAACTCCTAGGTGCTGCACAATGGTTGAAGTAAATGCAATGTAAATAACGCCAATTACGCCACCGGTATAAATCCACCATGGACCAGCTGGCAATGGCGCGAGTTCAGACCAATTTGCAATGACTGCAATAACTAAAAGAATCACCAAAAAGCTAGTGCCCATCATGAAATTTAGTAACGATGTGGTGAAACTTTGTTTGGAGTATTCGTTAATCTGGCCGTTAAGTGCTCTTTGCACGCCAACGATGGCACCTGCTAAAACCCCGAAAAATACTGCCCACATGGATAAATCTTTGGCATCAATGCGATCCCATACTGAAACCAAAACGGCCAATACCGTCAAAGCGGCCGCAGCAATTCGTCGTCTGGAGATTAATTTCTTACCGCCACCAGTTAAGCCAATTCGATCTACATATAAAGACATGGCAGTTTGGCCAGCAATGGAGGCAACTGAATAGATTGCCACACCAATGATTGGCACAATTTGGGTTTGAAACGCTACAAAAGTTCCGCCAAGAGCTCCGGCAAATAAGCGCCAACGAGGAATCTCTTTAGCTTTAACTGCCACGCGCAGATTAGTGATTCCCTCTTTTATGCCCTTATGAAAAAGTGAGATAACAGCAATGATTAAAAGTCCAGAGCCAAAGGAGACTAGCGCAGCCTCAAGACCATTATTTAGACGATAGGACAGTTCGCCATTTGCGCGCGCCTGAAGCGCAATCATTAATCCCGAAAGTGCTGCTAGTAAATCAAGGCGCATTACTTATGTGTGCCGTGAAACTCTCGCTTATCCGCGATCCAATCCATTGCTGCAAAAAGAACTCCAGATGCCACGAATGTTAAGTGAATAACGATGCGCCACTTAGTGCCACCACCTACATCATCTTGGCCTGCTAGTTCGATGAAATCTTTTAATAGTTCGATTACTGAAATTGCAACCAGTGAACCAATTAATTTGATTTTTAGACCAGAGAAATCAATGGTGCCCATCCAGTGTGGACGATCCTTTGATTCAGCTGCCACATCAATACGCGAAACAAAGTTCTCATATCCAGCAAAAATCACCATCAGAATCAAATTAGCTAAAAGAGTTAAGTCAAGAAGAGCTAAAAGTTCTAGTGTGAATGTCTGCGCAGTTGCTTCACCGATGTGTTTAGTTATGTGGTAGAACTCAACAATAAAGCGCCAGCAGAGCAGTACTAGCGCGCCTACCAAGCCTAGGTATAGCGGAGCCAATAAGAAGCGTGCACGGAATAAGATAACTTCGATGCCATGTGTTAATTTATTCATGCCCTAAGTTTAACCCTCAAGCAGCAATGTGGCGGCAAGCCATTCTTCTTCGCGTCGAGATTTCTCTAAATTCAAGTCAGCTAACTCGCCAGTTATGGCAGCCAACCGCTCAGCATCGAATTCACAAAGTTCTTGTTCCACTAATAATGCGGCGATCTTTTCCTCAATTTTTGCTATCTGGCGGTCAATGCGTGCTAAATCTTTCTTAGCCTGACGCTGTTCAGCAGCTGAAGAGGTTGATTTATTCTCTTTTTTAGTTGAAGCGCCTGAAATAGCCTTCTCGCGTAACTCTAAATATTGATCTACTCCACGCGGCAAATCAAGCAACTTCTTATCACCAAGCAAACCAACAAAGCGATCGCAAACTCGCTCAAGGAAATATCTATCATGCGAAATAATTAGCAGTGTGCCGGCGTAGCTATCTAGTAAATCTTCTAACTCAGTCAAGATCTCGATATCAAAATCGTTAGTTGGCTCATCGAGCATCAAAACGTTGGGGCTTTCCATCAGCAACCTAGTTAGTTGCAGGCGTCGTTTCTCACCACCAGATAAATCACCCACTGGGGTCCATTGTGAATCGCGGTCAAAACCTAACCGCTCACAAAGTTGAGATGCTGAAAGAGTGCGACCTTTGCCAAGTTCAATGTGTGAGGCAACTTTTTCTACCGCTTCAAGTACTCGCCAAGTTGGGTCGAGCTCAGTTAAGTGCTGCGTCAAGAATGCAGCTTTTACGGTCACGCCCGTAACTAATTTTCCAGCGCTTGGTTGAATTTCACCGGCCAACGTGCGCATTAAAGTTGTTTTGCCGGCGCCATTAATACCAACAATTCCAATGCGATCGCCCGGGCCAACATTCCAATAGAGATCATCAATTAATTCTTTATCGCCAGCACGAACTTGCAGATGATGCGCCTCATAAACAGTGTTACCTAGCCGGTTCTGGGCAAACTTTAATAACTCGGTGGAATCACGCGGAGCTGGTTCAGCAGAAATTAATTCATTTGCGGCATCAACTCGGAACTTAGGCTTAACTGTTTGAGCCGGTGCACCGCGTCTTAACCAAGCCAGTTCTTTGCGAATTAGCATGTTGCGGCGTTGATCTAGCACTGCTGCTTGGCGAGAGCGCTCAGCCTTAGCTAATACGAATGCGGAATATCCACCGTCATATTCTTCAACTTTACCGCCGACAACTTCCCAGGTGCGATCTGTTACTTCATCTAGAAACCAACGATCGTGCGTTACAACGGTTACGGCGATATTTTTACGATTTTTTAAGTGGCTTGCCAGCCATGCCACACCTTCGACATCTAAGTGGTTAGTTGGCTCATCAAGCAGAATTAAATCAAGATCATCAATTAGTAACTTAGCTAATCCAACGCGGCGGCGCTCGCCACCTGAAAGAGAGAGAAATGTGCGTTCGAATAGATGATCATCGAAGCCACCAAATAGCCCGGTAAATACTTCGCGAACGCCAGCATCGCTAGCCCATTCATGTTTTGCTTTATCGCCTAAAACAACATCTCGAACTGTTGCGGCTTTATCTGCGACATCGACTTGATTGAGCATTCCTAGTTTGACTGAATTATTCTTAGTTACCCGGCCAGAGTCTGGTTGCTCGATACCTGCAATTATTTTCATTAAAGTGCTCTTGCCAGCACCATTTCGGCCAACAATTCCAATGCGTTCGCCTTCAGCAACACCGAGAGATACGCCAACTAGTAATTGCTTGATATCAAAGGCTTTGTTGACGCTTTCGACGTTAACAAGATTGCGTGCCATAGGGGGAAAGCGTACCTTTACGGCATGAAGGTTACTGACCGAGAATATGCATTGGCACTAGATGCCGCAGACCCATTACGCCACTTCAAAGAGCGTTATGTGATTACCGACCCAGATATGTGTTATTTGGATGGAAATTCGTTGGGCCGTTTGCCACATGAGACTGTCGTGGCAGTAAATGATTTTCTAACTAAAGAATGGGGCCCCGAAGTAGTAAATGGCTGGGGTCATTGGGTTGATGAAGCTCAGCCAACTGGCGATCTCATTGGTCGCGCGACTTTAGGTGCCGCTGCTGGTCAGGTGCTTGCTTGCGATACGACTTCGGTTAATTTCTATCAGCTTTGTCTAGCTGCAATTCATGCCCGGCCTGGTCGTAAAACAATCATTACTGATGCGGCTAATTTTCCAACTGATCGCTATATTCTCGATGGCATTGCAAAGCAATTTGGTTTGAACTTAGTAATTATCGATAACGAAGATCCTAAAATTGCGGAGAATGAATTAATAACTGTTGATGTTTTAAAACCATATCTATCTGATGATGTGGCACTGGTAACGCTAGAAGTGATTCAATATCGATCAGGTGCGCGCAACGACATTAAATCTTTAACTGATTTAGTTCGTAGCTTTGGTGCATTTCTACTTTGGGATGCTAGCCACGCAGTTGGCGCTATTGAAATGAACTTTGATGCTAACGGCGTAGATATTGCAGTTGGTTGCACATATAAATACGGTAACTCTGGTCCCGGTGCGCCAGCTTGGTTATATGTAAACAAACGCGTGCAAGCCGAATTACAAGTTCCGATTCAAGGTTGGTTTTCACAAGATGATCAATTTGGCATGGGGCCAGTCTTTGAACGCGCCGAAGGTATTCGTGGATTTCAAATTGCTAGTCCATCTTTAATTGGGTTACGTTGCATTAAGAGCGCGTTCTCAATTATTGAAGAAGCTGGAATAACTGAGATTTCACATAAGTGCGCAACTGGAACTCAAATGATGATCGAGCTATACGACGCTTGGTTGGCTGACCTTGGCTTCACGCTGCTGACTTCGCGAGATGCCAATGAGCGTGGTGGCCACATTTCAATCGGGCACCCAGATGCTGCTCGTATCTGTGTTGCGCTTCGCCAATTTGCTAACGTAATTCCGGACTATCGCACCCCAGATTCAATTCGGTTAGCTATCTCGCCATTGCCAACTTCTTATGTGGAAATTTGGGATGGTTTTCAGCGTATTCGTGATCTAGTAACTACCCGCCAATATGAAAAGATTGAAAAATCAGATTCGAGAGTTACATGAGCAATGATCAAGTAGATCCAGCCCTTACTTACACTTCTTATTTAGCAGTAGATGAGCTACTTGCTCTGCAAAGACCGCTGTCAGATGGCCCCGAACATGATGAAATGCTTTTTATCATCATCCATCAGAGTTATGAACTTTGGTTTAAGCAATTAATTCATGAATTCTTAGCTGCCCAAACTTCTCTAGAAGCTGGCGATACACATCGCTCACTTGCGCTACTTGGGCGCATTCGCACCATCATGAAAGTTTGTGTTGCTCAGATTGATATTCTCGAAACAATGACACCGCTGCAATTCAATAGCTTCCGTTCTTACCTTTCTTCATCTAGTGGTTTTCAATCTGCCCAATTTAGAAAAGTCGAAGCAATCCTTGGCCGTCGTGATAGTGCAATGGCCGGACACCTGCCAGCAAATGTGCAAAGTGATATTTCGTTGATAACTAACCGTAATTCAGTTTGGGATTCATTATTGGTTTACATTTCAAAGCGCGGTCATTTAATTCCAGCTGATGTTCTGGCTCGCGATAAATCAATTGCCTATGTTGCAAATCCAGCAGTACAAGATGTGTTACTTGATGTGCACCGCAATGATCCAGAGAGCGCATCTGTCTGCGAGCGCTTGCTTGACATAGACGAAGGACTACAAGAGTGGCGATACCGCCATGTGAAAATGGTTGAACGCACGATCGGTGCAAAAATGGGCACTGGTGGTTCAGCCGGTGTTAAATACTTAGCAAGTACTTTATTTAATCCAGTATTTGTAGATCTCTGGGAGATCCGTTCTCGCTTTTAGTTAGGCAACCCAGCTAAAACAATTTCGGATAACTCTTTACGCTCACGCGGTGCGTTCTCACGCTCAAGTAGAACGCCTTCGAGTTGTTCGGCCGGGCCCTGGGTGCCAATGGCTATTACAACTATTGGCGCGATTTGGGTTGGTAGTTCAAAAGTTTGTGCTGCTTTTGCGGCATCAAAACCAGCCATTTGGTGGGCTACTTGGCCACGGCTATGGGCTTCAAAAGTCAGTTGGCTAACAGCTAATCCAGCATCAAAGCCCGAAATTAGTCGGGGAGTTCCATCTTCATTCTGATTAACGATAGAAACCATAACTAGGGCTGATGCGCGGTTGGACCAACTTTGGTTAAATGAAATCAACGTATCAAGAATTGAATTAAATACTTCATCACCACGTACGCCTACGTGAAAGCGCCAAGGTTGAAAATTGTTAGCAGATGGTGCCCACCGTGCTGCTTCTAGGATCGCGACCAACGCCTCATTGGAAATAGTGGCCATAGCATCAAATGATCTTGGGCTACGTCGATTACTTAGTACAGGATGAATTGGAGTTGAAGTAGTTGCGCTCATTTGCAGAATTGTAGATTAATTCCTATCAATTCGCTCTTTGAAATATTTATAGGACCTATTTGGTCATGTAATAGTAAATAATCGCAAAAATTGAAAAGAGTGCTGCGCCAGCAAAGATCAAGTACTTAATCCAGGTTGGGATACCCACTTTATCGGCAGCGGTTTGCGCCATAGTCTTAGTTTTATTCATTGCCCTACTAGCCCAGGCAAACTCACTTGCTAAAATTCCAAGACCAGCAAGTAATATTAAAACTCCTGGGCCGGGTGCGACCAAAGCTATTGCGCCTAATACTGTAATTGTTCCACCGAGAACGCCAATAAATACACGCCAGGCTAAATTGCCGGCTTTACTTCGTTTTGCAAATCCACGAATATTCATAGCGGCTCCTTCTGGGTGTTTACCACTCGACGTAAAGTTCCGTAGGCTGCTGATGCTATCTCATCGCGACGACGACGATAATTCTCAGATGCACCAGAGATTAAATGCTCGTAGCGAACATCGCCATTGATTAACTTACGCATGGTTTGCGGGTCGGTTTCTTCGCCAAAATGAGGTGGATCAATTTTTACGATCTGAACCACAATATGAGGATTTATTTTGCGGTAGACCAGGGCTAATTGACGATAAACGGCATTTGCCAATTGGCGAAAGCTGACTAGGCCAAAATCACGTGCTTTTAAGCGCATTCTGGCGATAAAGGCCGGCTGCGCACCATGCTTAATAGTGGCCATTTCATAGAGAATTTGGGCTGCCTCTTTAGCACCATTTGCTTCTGGCAACTTTTTGCACAT
>CAZUWN010000010.1:0-1897 GCA_964624105.1 uncultured Candidatus Planktophila sp.
CAGTAATTAATTACCTTAGTCATCGCTTCAGAATTTGGCTCAAGTGAACCAGGCTTAACTAATTCGATCGCCATCATTGCGCCGCGACCACGTACTTCAGCGATGATCGGATACTTTGAAGCTAGTTCGCAAAGGGCATGGCCCAAAATTTTGCCAACTTCACGAGCTCGCTCAATTAAGCCATCTTGCTCAATTGTTTCAAATACGCCAAGGGATGCAGCGCATGCAACTGGGTTTCCACCATAAGTTCCACCGAGTCCACTGACATGGATTGCATCCATAATCTCTGCGCGACCAGTAACAGCTGCAAGCGGTAAACCGCCAGCAATACCTTTTGCAGTAATGATCATGTCTGGAACTACATTTTCGTGTTCTACCGCGAACATATTTCCAGTGCGGGCAAAACCTGTTTGAACTTCATCGGCAATAAAGATGATGCCGTTTTCAGAGCAATACTTTGATAAGCCAGGCAAGAATCCCTTAGGTGGAACTATGAAGCCACCTTCGCCTTGAATAGGTTCGATCATGATTGCTGCAACGTTATGTGCACCAATCTCTTTTTCAATCTTATGTGCAACTTCTTCTAGTGCATCTGCCGTGATCGTTGCTTTATCGCCTAACCAACGAAGTTCATATGGCATTGGCATGCGATAGATCTCGCTGGCAAATGGACCAAAACCCTCTTTGTATGGCATGTTCTTGGCAGTTAGCGCCATCGTTAAATTAGTGCGACCGTGATAAGCGTGTTCAAAAACCACAATTGCTTGACGCTTTGTTGCATGACGCGCAATCTTTACCGCGTTCTCAACAGCTTCAGCACCTGAGTTAACCAAAACTGATTTCTTTTTATGAGTACCTGGCGTATGCGCATTTAATTTTGCGCAAACATCGATATAGCCCTGGTAAGGAACAACGGTGAAACAAGTATGAGAGAAAGCTTGAACTTGCTCGATCACGCGATCAATAACGCGCTGCGCACTGTTTCCAACATTGTTTACGCCAATACCTGCAGCCATGTCAATGATCTGATTGCCATCTAGGTCAACCAGAATTGCGCCACCAGTACTTGCAATTACTGCAGGGAATGCAATTCCCAATCCGCCAGAAACTTCTTCGCTACGTCGCTGAATCTCCGCCTTAGATTTTGGTCCAGGAATCTCTGTAACCAAGAGGCGTTGCTGAGGAACTGAAGTAAGTACGGTCATGAGTAAAGTCTAAGGCCATATTTCCGATCGGGGCGCCTAGAAGTTAGGCTTGCGGCTATGACCTACCTCAAAGCGCTGCGCGAAGATGCTCCGCTCTTAGATGCCTATCTACGTTACTTCGAAGTAGCACGAACTCCGTTCACGATCCCAGGTCATAAGCAGCGTGCAAGCAAACTCGATTTAGGTTTAGGCGCAGTAGTTGATGGCGATACACCTCTCTACGGTGGCTTAGATGAAATTAAATTAACGAACCAAACCTTAAAGAGCGCTGAATCGCTAGCCGCTAAATTATGGGGCGGCGACTACGCACGTTTTTCAACTGGCGGTTCAACTCATGTTAACCAAGCAGTCATCTTGGCCCTTGGTAAACCAGGCGACAAGATTGCAGTTGCTCGCACTGCGCACCGTTCAGTTTTAAGTGCTCTCGTATTAGCAGGGCTCGAACCTATTTGGTTAGCTCCAGATATTGATGCAGCAACTGGGGTGCCAACCGGGATTCCACTTTCCGAACTTGAACGAGTACTGCCGCAAAAACCAATTGCTTTACTACTTACCGAGCCTGGTTATTTAGGAACTATTTCGCAATTACCTGAGTTAATAAGTAAAGCTCACGAACATAAAATTCCAGTAGTAATTGATGCTGCATGGGGTGCTCACTTTGGTTTCCATAGTGATTTACCAAAACATGTACT
>CAZUWN010000010.1:1997-4768 GCA_964624105.1 uncultured Candidatus Planktophila sp.
CAGATTGCTCTTTCAATGCGAGATGCCTACTTTGCAGATACTGAAATGATCGCAGCCCTTAGCGCTGAGGGTCGCATCTCGGCAGATTTAATTGCACCTTATCCGCCAGGTGTTGCAGTAGTTGCACCCGGTGAAGTATTAACTAAAGAGATTTTAACTGGCTTGGCTGCAAATAAATCAGCTGGCGTGCGAATTGCTTATGCAACGGATCCAACACTTCAAAGTTATCGGGTAGTTAAATCAAGTTAACTGATTTCAGAAGTAAGTGATAAAAAGTCATATCAGCCCAAGAAAACCAAGCTCTGGTGAAGATACTTGGGTCATCTTTTCCAACCGATTCATGCATTTGGTTAGTTCCCGCATGGCTATTTTCCAAGTACTGCAGACAGGTTTCAATTTCAGCTGCTGAAGTACTTGTTATTCCCTGCATCGCTATTCCTAGCGGCCAGACTTGTTGCTCGGGCGTGTGCTGCGAACCTAGTCCAGTCAATACTTGCCCACGATAAAAATATGGATTCTTCTCACTAAGGACGAAATTGCGAGTATTCAAGTAAATAGCATCAGATTCGCTACAAACTCCTAAGTACGGAAGCGATAACAGGCTGGGTATATTCGCATCATCTTGTAACAAGTAATTACCCAACCCATCACATTCATAAGCAAATATCTGCTTACCCGCAAACTCGACTACGCCAAAGTTTTCAATGCCTGCCTTAATCTCATTGCTTATCTTTAGCGCCCGCTCTTTACTTGCTTCATCAGGAAATACTTCATCTGGTAACTCAGCTAACTGCGCTAACACATTTGCCATATGAGCATTAGCTGGAATTAAATAACCGAACTTGCAGGCATCATCACTTGGCCTAAACCCACTCCAGACCATCCCCGTATAAGCAACGGGTGAGCCATAACCATCATGACTTAAGAAATCATAATCACGCACATCTTCACGTATAAAACGAAAAGTCCCCGGATCATGGTTCTGCTCTCGTTCCAATAAATCCAAAATTACTACTACTGCCTTAGTAAATCGTTCTGTGAAGTGATCAGTGAAGCCACTTTCAAGATAGAGCCTTATTGCTAGGTCTAAGACAGCTGCCAGTGAATCTAATTCAAACTTACGTTCAAACACCCATGGATTTTGATCTGGAAAATCTTTATGCCAACAATTTCCATCGGGTGCCGGATTAAATGCATTGGCGTAAGGATCGATAAGTACATATTCAATTTGACGCTTTGAAACATCAGCAATTAATTGCGCTACTTCTGGATCTCGCGCAGATGTAAGCAGCGGTCTTATTTGCCAAGTCGAATCTCGTAACCACATGGCTGGGATATCTCCGGTTATTACAAAGATTGATCCATCAGCGGCTCTGGTTAGAGTGTTAGAAAAAAGGCGTTGGATTGCGCCTTGAGCTAATTCAAACCTGGCCTCAGATACCTTGCTTTCGAGAATCTGTAGCGATTTTGTTATCGCAATAGGTATTTGCAGACCTGTTACATGCATGCTCGAATGGTAGTTTATTTGCATGAGCGAAGTAACTGGACATACAAATGTCCGTTCAGCAGCCAGAGACACGGAGAAATATTCGTCAGATTTACAAGGTGACCGTGACGTACGCACTTACCGACAAATTCCACTTGAAATCGATCCACCAAGACATCACTTATTCCGCACAGCTTTAAGCCCGCTTTTCGTAAAACCAAAAATTGAAAAGATGATTCCGGAATTTGAAGCGATTGCTAGCGATCTAATTGCCGCATTGATTAAAAAAGGTGGCGGCGATTTCGTCTCTGAAGTTGCCCTTCCGATGGTTGGGCACTGCTTAGGCGTTATTTATAACCGGCCGCAAGATGTATCAGAGTGGCTCTCTTGGGGCTCTGATGTCTGGATAACTACGCCAACGGGTCGAAGTGGTGAACACTTGGACAGATATTTGAAAGCTGTCTTTGATGAAGCTGAAAATTCTGATGAAGAGGATGCATGGACTTTCATTTCGCGTTTACAGCTAGATGGTGAGCCGATTTCACGAACCGAGATGTATGGAATAGCAAATGTGCTTTTGGCTGGCGGCCGCGACACAGTAGTTAAATTAATGACCGGAATGATTTGGCATTTAGCAACTGCAACCCAAGATCGTGAATTCTTAAGAACTAATCCAGATAAGTTGGGCAAAGCAATCCATGAAGTGTTGCGATTCTTATCTCCACTGCCTCGAATGGAACGCGTTCCGGCAGCTGTTCTAGCAAAGCCGGAAGAGTTACGTGATCCCAAAGATTACGATCATTTAAGTTTTGTTTCTGGAAACTTTGACGAAACAGTTTTCAGCGAGCCAGATAAAATTGATATCCATCGAGACCGAAATCCACATTTATCTTTTGGCTTTGGCCCACACACTTGTATTGGAAATCATGTCGCTGAAGTTGAAACGGCAGCGCTTGTATCAACTTTCTTGCGTGAAGTTATTGATTGGGAAATTTTGCCAGAGTCAGAAATTTCCTTCGACACCGTAGGAAAGTTTCAATACCCAGGTCGATTTCACTCACTTTTAATTAAGTGTAAGTAACTCTTAAAGACCAGAGTAAGTGTGCTTTCCGGTTCCCCATACATTTACATAAACGTAATTGAATAGGAAAGTTGATCCGGCAATCAAACATAACCAAGCGGCTCTGCGACCACGCCAGCCGACAGTTACACGGGCATGTAGATATGCGGCGTAAGCAACCCAAGTAATAAATGCCCAAGTTTCTTTTGGATCCCAACCCCAGTA
>CAZUWN010000010.1:4868-15909 GCA_964624105.1 uncultured Candidatus Planktophila sp.
AGGTAAGCGCCAGTGAAGGCGAGAGCACCCGTAATTGAAAACTCATACATATTGCCCCACGGAACCCGACTGGCTGAAAGTCCTCGAGTAACAACGCCAGCTAACAAAAATATAAAACCGAGAATCATCATGGCGGTAGCAATTCGCATCGCTTTTTGCGTGCGAGAGCTATCAAAAGTTTTTGTAACTAAGTTGCCTTCGGTTTCAGAAGCTGCGTTTGGGGTGCGAACTGCCCAAGCTGTTTCAAATGCATGGCCAAAGAATGCGAGAGTAAAGAGCGCCATTGCTGAGTAGATTGCGTAATTTGAAAAATACGCCCAATCTTGTGATGACATTTAGATCCCTCTCAACTTCGCTACAAACTCTGACATCTCAATTTCTAAACCAGGTGCGCCATTCTTGGCTAAACCTGCTACTTGCACTTCACCAGCGCTAACCCGAATCCAAATTCGTCGGCGTCTAGTAAAGAGCGATGCTAGTAAGCCAAGGATCGCAACTATGCCACCGATCAAAGAATAACTCTTTCCGGGATCACTAACTATTTGAAGATTCACCCACGGCACTACGTCTTCAAAAGTTATTGTGCCTTCGCTAAATTTCAGGAACTCCCCAGGCTTTAAGGAGTCCAGCATGATCTGTTTCATATTTGAAGTATCAATTCGATAAACCGATTGTGGAACTCCAGTATCTAGGCCTAAATCACCTTGCCAAATCGAAAAGAGCAACTTGGGATCTAGCAGTTCAGGAAATACTGAAATAGCACCTTGATCTGAAGTGCGCTCATAAGTCGGTACGAATGAAGCTACAAAGCCTAATTGTGGATCCCCATCAGGAACTTTGATTGCGCCAATTGATCTCAAATTCGCATCTTGCGGCAAGAACGGCACTGGGCCCTGGAAAGTTACATTGCCAATTTTATCTTGCACGGTAACTATTGGTGAATATCCATTAGCTTGTAAATAAACGCGAGTGCTGCCAAAAGTGAGCGGACTATTAACTTTTACCACTTGCTGTTTAGGGGTCGCGCCTGGTTCGGCAACTGTAGTCACGTAAAGCGTGTAATCCTCAGGCGCGCTAGTCAAAGTGTTGTACTTAGCAACAAACTTATCTACTTTGATTGTGAAAGGTGGCAGCGAATTCTCGCTAGTGATCTGACCAAAACTTATGGTGTCGTAAGAAGTTGCGTTATTAACAAAGCGTTCGCCTTGACTCAAAATCGCACTTCCACGAACTCCAAATAGTCCACCGATTAAAACTCCGACCAAAATTAGGATTAGTGAAATATGGAAGAAAAGATTTCCGGTCTCACGTAAGTAACCTTTTTCGGCAGCGATGCTTTCTTCGCTTTCTAGAATTCGGAAACGTTTTGCCTTCAACCAAGTCTTAGCGATTTCTAATTCATTGCCATTAGCTGGCCATGATTGAAAATGCTCCATGCGCGCTAAGTTCTTAGGAGTCTTCGGTGGCAAGGCACGGCTAGCCTGTAAATGTTCAAATGATCTAGGAAGCACGCAACCGATCAGTGAGATAAAGAGCAAGATATAGATCGCACTAAACCAAGGTGATGAATAAACATCAAAGAGCGAAAAGCGTTCAAACCAGATAGCTAGAGTTCTGTGCTTTTCAAAATAATCTGTAACCGCCATCGGGTTTTGAGCGTTCTGTGGGATCAAAGAGCCCGGAATAGCTGCCAAAGCCAGTAATAACAGCAGAACCAAGGCGGTGCGCATGCTGGTCAGCTGACGCCAGAAATACCTTGCTAGCGCAATCGCGCCGATTTCTGGAAGTTGAGTCTCGTTGCTCATTAGATCACCGGCACAAAATTTGAAATTGTTGAGCGTAGTGAAATCATTAATTCACTCCATAGCCCTAGTAATTGAAGTAATCCGATAATGATTAGGAATACGCCACCAATTAGCGAGATTAGATTTCCGTTACGGACTAATAATTTGCGAAGTTTTTCGGAGCGATCTAGGAAAAGACCTGAAAGAATAAATGGCAGGCCTAAGCCAAAACAATAACCGATTGATAAAAGGGCCCCACGTAGAGCTGAACTCTCCTGAAATGCCAAAGTCTGAACTGCCGCAAGTGCTGGTCCGATGCATGGAGTCCAACCAACACCGAATGCAAATCCAAGTAGTGGCGCACCAATTAAGCCACCGGATGCTGAACTCTTTAGATGCAGCGTAGGCATCATTGGGAATTTTCCTAAGAAAATGATGCCCATCAATATGGTTACAACACCTAGAACTTGCGTTATCCCAGTTTCGTATTCGGTGATGCGAGAACCAATAGTGCCAAACAGGGCACCATAGAGAACAAAGGGCGCTGAAAAACCTAATACAAATAGCGAAGAGCCTAATAAAATTCGGCCTCGTTTAGAACTAAAGCCCGCTGCATAAGAAATATATCCGGGTACTAATGGAAGTACACAGGGAGATAAGAATGAAACTATTCCAGCTAGCACCGCCACGGGAAGAGCAACAATTAGATACCCCGAAAAAATCTGCTCGACTACAAAGTTTCTCATTCGGCAGTTAACCGTTCTATCAAATCACTTAGCCCACCAACAGTAACTGGCCCAGAAATACGTGCCGCTACTCGACCTTGCTTATCTATGACGACAGTCGTTGGAATTGCATTTGCGGGCAAGGTGTTGCGAAAGCCCAGCAGCAACGAATCGTCAATGAAATTAGGGTACGGAACCCCTAATTGGCGGGCGAATACCTCTGCATTAGCCAAATTATCTCGCGTCAGAATCCCCATAAATTGCACATCAGCGTACTTTTTTGAGAGCGCAGTCAATGCAGGCATCTCAGCCCGACAAGGCGAACACCACGATGCCCAAACATTTACAACTGCAATCTGGTTCCCTGCAAAATCAAATTTAGTTCCGTATAAAGTATCGCCACTAAGTTTTGGTGCCATCGCTCGATCAGCAGCTGAAATAAAAGTTATTGCGCCATTTCCAGAGATGTAATTCTCTTGCGCCGTTGATGCTCCACCGTTTCCACAGCTAGTTAGAAGAAGAGCACTAACAGCTATGAGAATTAACCGGCGTGAGTTGCGAATCATTTTTTCGGTGGCAACAAGTGTTTCGCTGGTTCAGAGTAAGAAAGACCTGAAATTAAACCTTCATCATCAAAGTGGACACTTGTCACCGAGGCTAACGAACATTCGCGTTTGCGTGGATCATGAATCAAGCGACGTCCTTCAATTGCACTTCGCAAGATCCAAATTGGAAGTTGATGCGAGACACAGATGGCATCTTTACCATTTGCGGCTTTATTCGCAGCGAATATTGCTGCCAACATTCGTGCAATTTGCTCGTCGTAAGGTTCGCCCCAAGATGGTTTCCAAGGGTTATATAAATGGCGCCATGCTGAAGGATGCTTTAGAACGCCATCGCCAATTCCAAATGGCTTACCTTCAAAAATATTTGCTGCTTCGATTAACCGTTCATCGGTTGTAATAGAAATATTCTGTGCTGCTGCGATAGGAGCTGCAGTTTCTTGGGCTCTTTGTAGTGGTGAAACATGAAGTGCGCCTAAATCAATTGCTTTTGCCCATTCACCTAGAGTGCTAGCCATCGCTTGGCCGCGCTCTGATAATCGCCAACCTGGTTGACGGCCATAGAGAATTTTCTGTGGGTTCTCTACCTCGCCGTGGCGAATCACATGGACAGTTGAAGTCATACGCTAAGCATAAAGCGTCGGATTTAGAGTTCTCTCGCTAAGGTAGTGACATGGCACTCACCCAAAAGCGAGCGGCCTTTTTCGATGTAGATAACACCTTGATCCATGGATCATCGCTCTACTTTCTCGGAAGAGGCATGTATCAGCGAGGTTTCTTTACCAAAGCTGACATTTCGCGTTTCGTCTTAGCCAACCTGAGATTTCGCTTAACCGGTAAAGAAAATAAAGAAGAGATTATTAAATTTCAGAATGCGGCAACTGATTTTATTGGTGGCCATGACGTTGCCGAAATTGAAGCCATTGGTCAAGAAATTTATGATGAATTCGTATCGCCCGCACTTTGGCAAGGCACGATTGATATTGCTGGCGCGCATTTAGCAAATGGTGAAGAAGTTTGGCTAGTTACTGCAGCGCCTGAAGATATGGCAATTCTGATTGCAAATCGGTTAGGTTTCACTGGCGCACTCGGCAGTAAAGCAACTATTAAAGATGGAAAATACACCGGAACTTTAGAAGGTAATTTGTTGCACGGTGCCGAAAAGGCTGTGGCAATTACCAAGTTGGCAGCCGATCGAAATTTTGATCTTTCCCAGTGTTACTCATATTCAGATAGCCATAATGATTTGCCATTACTCCGAGCCGTAGGAAAACCAAATGCAATTAATCCTGATGCGATTTTGCAATTACGAGCGATGAGTGAAGGCTGGCCTATTCATGAATTTCGCCGGGGCCGCAAATTTAGCCAAATTTTTGGGCCACTCGTTAGTCGATTGGCTGCCGGACTCACTTGGCTGCGCCCTCGTAAATCTCGCTAGCCCGGAACCTTGAATAGGCGGATCGCCCTTCCTTCCACTAATGTAGGGCGGTTATGGAAATTCGCTCATTTACTGACTACCTGCGCTCGCTTGACGATGCCGGTTTATCTGAGCTTTTTGCTGCTCGCCCCGATTTAGTTTCTCCAGTTCCGCCAGATTTAGCATCCCTTGCAGTTCGTGCATCTTCTTCACACAGTATTGCGCGTGCAATTGATTCGCTAACCGAGTTTGAATTTCAAATTCTCGAAGCCTGCGTTGCTTTGGATGAAGAATTTACGCTTAAAAACGTTATTTCAATTACCCATAAGGATGCAGCAATTGCAGTCGAACGACTAATTGCTTTTGGTCTGCTCTATCCAACTGAAAAAGCTTTGCGACTACCTACTTCGGTAAGCCAACTCCTAATTAATGAACCAGCCGGTCTCGGGCCAGCTTCTCTTGCAAAATTAAAGCTAGCTGAATTAAACGAAGCGCCAGAAGCTGCTAATCGTGTGCTTACTCAATTAATTTGGGGACCACCTCGCGGAAGCGTTGGCGACATTAAGAATCCGGGACCCGGAATTGCTTGGTTGCTAGATCGTAAGTTTCTCGTTCCGCTAGATCAACGCACTGTAATCATGCCGCGCGAGGTTGGAATTTTCTTACGCGGTGGAAAAGTTCATAAAAGTTATGAAAGTATCGCACCTGCCGTAACCGGAACTAAGCGCGTCGAAAAATCTGTAAACATGGCTGCTGCTGCAAATGTTGCAACTGTGCTTGGTTGGGTCGAAGAGCTACTTCACTTCTGGGCCCAAGAACCAGCCGATGCTCTTCGCTCCGGCGGCCTTGGTGTCCGTGACTTGAAATTAATTTCAGCACATATCGGAATCGATGAAAACTGTGCCGCATTTATTGCCGAACTTTCTTACCTAGCCGGTTTGCTAACTATCGATGGCGATGATCGCATTTTGCCAAGTAACAATTTTGATATTTGGTTAACCCAAAGCGCCGAAACTCGTTGGAGCGCTCTTGCCGCAAATTGGTTAACAACTTCACGCGTTAGTGGCCTAGTTGGTCGCGGCGAAGCAAAGAGCGTTGCCGCCCTTGGCCCCGAACTCGATCGGGTAAATGCGGCAAGTACCCGTAAATTGGTTATTAAATTACTAAATCAACAACCAAACCTGGCGCCAGAGCTAGCTAGTTTTACGCGCACGGTTAAATGGATCTCGCCAAGTAAGCGTAATCCGGGCATCCAAGAAGAACTTATTGCTTGGACGCTGCGTGAAGCTGAATGGCTGGGCTTCACCGGTCAAGGCGCATCCGCTAAATATGGTCGCGCATTTATGAATGGTGCCGATGAGATTGGCATTGATACCGATCTACCAAAACCGGTTGACCACATTTTGATTCAAAGTGATAACACTGCAATTGCGCCAGGACCGCTAGAGCATGACATTGCCCGCGATCTTTCCGCAGTCGCCGACATTGAAAGTCGAGGCGGCGCGACTGTTTACCGGTTTAGCGAAGCATCAATTCGTCGTGGGCTTGATCATGGCAAGAGTGGTGAAGAAATTCGCACCTTCTTAGTTAAGACTTCAAAAACTCCAATGCCACAACCACTGGAATATTTGATTGCCGATGTTGCTAAGAAACATGGAAAGTTACGTGTTGGCAATACCGCTAGCTTTATTCGTTGCGAAGACACTTCACTTATTGCACAGATCATGAGCGATAAGCGACTTGATGTTCTTTCGCTAAGAAAGATTGCTTCTGAAGTTTTGATCTGCGATTTAGATGCGGCAGATGCCATGAATGTTTTGCGTAGCGCTGGTTACTTGCCAGCTGCTGAAGCAAGCAATGGTGCCTTAATTACTGGACATCGCTCTCATCGCGCAAAAGCAAAACCAAAGCCACCTCGGGTAATCGGTGAAATTGATCCGCCATCTGAATCAACTTTGTCTGCCGCAGTGCGTTCAATTAGAGCTGGCGAGAAATCGAGTCACAAGCAGAGCAAAATTCGTGACTCAGCCGCAAACGCTCTAGGTTCATTGCCGCGCACTACGGCTAATGAAACTATGGACCTTTTAGCAATCTACGTTGAAAAACAACAAGCACTTTCAATTGGTTATGCCGATAACAATGGCGCCGTTTCACATCGCATAGTTGACCCAATAAAAATCTCGGCAGGTGCCTTAGTGGCTCGAGATCATGCCACTGGCGAGATGCAAAACTTTCGAATCCCGCGTATTACGGGGGTCGCACCGCTATGACCGACGCCCAAAGTGCCGAATACGGCAGACTTAACCCTATGTCCGACCTCATGCTTAGCGCTCTCGAGACCTTAGTTCGCTGCGAATCCCCCACCGAAGATCTCGCTGCTTGTCGCGAAGTTGTCGAAGTTGCCAGCGCAATTGCCGCTGATGTTTTAGGAACGCCGGCACAGATTCGCGAAATAGAAGGTCGCCCAGTTTTCTGGTGGGGCGCTGCTAAACCCGAAATTGTTTTGCTGGCGCATTTAGATACCGTTTGGCCAAAAGGTTCATACCAACCAATATTTGAAGTCAATGGTGATGTTATTCGCGGGCCCGGAACTTTCGATATGAAAGTTGGCTTCTTGCAAGCTCTCTTTGCGCTTAAAGGAATCGACGGATCAGTCGCACTAGTTGCAACCACTGATGAAGAAACTGGCAGTCACGCATCACGCAATTTAATTAAAGAACTTTCGCAAAATGCTAAAGCAGTTTTAGTACTTGAAGCATCGCTTGATGGCAAAGTTAAAACTGGCCGCAAGGGAACCTCGATGTACCAAGTAAAAATTCATGGTCGTGCTGCTCATGCGGGTCTGGAACCCGAAAATGGAATTAACTCAACTGTTGAAATTTCGCATTTAGTTTTACAACTGGCAGCCCTGGAAAATTCTGAGCATGGCACCACAGTTGTACCAACCATGTTAAGTGCCGGCACTACAACCAACTCAGTGCCAGATTTAGCTGTCCTAGATATTGATGCACGTTCATATTCAACGAATGAACTACTTCGGGTTGATGCAGCGATCAAAGCGTTAAAGCCAAATAACCCGGCTGCTCGCATTGAAGTTATTGGTGGCTTAAATCGTCCACCACTAGAACCTGCTGCTACCAAATCACTTTACGAGCGAGCTGAAAAAGTTGCCGCAACAATTGGAATTCCAGCACTTGGTCATGCCTCAGTTGGTGGTGCTAGCGATGGCAACTTTGCCGCTGCTGCTGGTGCTCAAGTTCTAGATGGTTTAGGCGCAATTGGTGGTGGCGCACATGCCCTTACTGAATGGGCAAGTGTTAGCGCAATGCACCAACGAACTGACTTCCTGCACGCCTTTATTAAGGACTTATTAAATGACTGATGGCCCGCTGATTGTCCAGAGCGATAAAACGCTGCTCTTAGATATCGATCATCCGGGTTCGGTTGAATGCCGACGAGCTATTGCTCCTTTTGCCGAACTAGAGCGCTCGCCTGAACATATTCACACTTACCGGCTGACTAATTTAGGTTTGTGGAATGCCCGTGCTGCTGGCCACGATGCAGAGCAAGTAATTGATACTTTAATTAAATATTCTCGCTACGCCGTTCCCCACTCACTATTAGTTGATGTGGCCGAAACCATGTCGCGTTATGGTCGTTTGCGATTAGAAGCGGACCCAGTTCACGGACTAATTTTGATTACCAAAGACAGCGCTGTTCTTGAAGAAGTTATTCGGGCCAAGAAAATTGCACCACTGCTTGGTGTTCGCATTGATAAAGAAACTGTGGCGGTTCATCCGAGCCAACGTGGCGCAATTAAACAATCGCTATTGCGTCTAGGTTGGCCAGCCGAAGATTTTGCTGGCTACGTCGATGGTCAAGCACATGAAATTGCATTAGTGCAAAAAGACTGGAAAATTCGCCCTTACCAAGAACTAGCTGCTGAAGGTTTCTGGCATGGTGGCTCTGGTGTCGTTGTACTTCCATGCGGAGCTGGAAAAACAATTGTTGGCGCTGCTGCAATGGCACATGCCAAAGCCACAACTTTAATTTTGGTTACTAACACTGTTGCTGCCCGTCAGTGGCGCGATGAATTACTAAAGCGCACCACGCTAAACGAAGATGAAATTGGCGAGTATTCAGGTGCTAAAAAAGAGATCAGACCAGTAACTATTGCCACCTACCAAGTTATGACGAAGAAGAAGAATGGTGTTTATGCGCACTTAGATCTCTTCGATACTCATGACTGGGGATTGATCATTTACGACGAAGTTCACTTATTGCCGGCGCCAATTTTTCGCTTTACTGCCGATATTCAGTCCCGTCGTCGCTTAGGTTTAACTGCGACGCTAGTACGTGAAGATGGCATGGAAGGCGAAGTATTTAGCTTAATCGGGCCAAAACGTTTTGATGTGCCCTGGAAAGAGATTGAATCTCAGGGCTATATCGCACCTGCGGAATGCGTCGAAGTACGCGTGAATCTCACCGAATCTGAACGCATGTTGTACGCAACTGCTGAGCCTGAAGAACGTTATCGCTACTGCTCTACAACTGCTACAAAACGCAAAGTTGTTGAAGCTCTAGTTGAACGTCATGCCGCAGATCAGGTATTAGTAATTGGACAATATATTTCACAACTTGATGAACTTTCTGAAGTACTTGGCGTCCCGTTAATTAAAGGCGACACCCCAGTTAAAGAGCGCGAACGTTTATTTGGGCTATTTCGTACCGGTGAAATCAAATGTTTAGTGGTTTCTAAAGTGGCTAACTTCTCGATCGATTTACCAGATGCCACGATTGCGATTCAAGTATCAGGTGCATTTGGTTCCCGCCAAGAAGAAGCTCAACGATTAGGCCGCATCTTGCGTCCAAAGTCTGATGGCCGTGGTGCGATATTTTATTCAGTAGTTTCGCGCGACACTGTCGATCAAGACTTCGCGCAAAATCGCCAACGATTCTTAGCCGAACAGGGTTACTCGTATCGAATTATTGATGCTGACGATGTTTTTCAAGGGAAGATCTAAAGCGTTCTAGATCTACTCTAAACATGTCGTGATGCTTGCCATCGATATGAATCACTGGCACTTCTTCACCATACTTGTTCGTTAGTTCATCATTACCATCGATATAGATTTTTTCAATTTCGAAATCTAATTCGGCTTTAACTGATTCCAAACTTTCCGTGGCTACATCGCAAAGGTGACAGTTCTTTCTAGAGTAAACAGTTACCACTGTCACTTCTTCTTGCCCCGATTTTTAGTAATCGCGCGATCAAGGAGTTCTTGTGCAATCAAAGTTGCATCATTCTTGGCGCGATAAGCGTTCTTCTCGAGATCTTTTAGAACTGCTTCGGCAGTGGTTTTAGTAACGGTTGCAACCATGGGGCCATACTTTTTAGCAAAAAGTGAATGGGCAACTTCGCCGATTGCACGTGCTAAATCTTCGCGGGCTTCATCTAGCGTTGGTTCGGGACGAGAATTTCCAGCTGAATTCTGCATAGAAATCGCAGGTTCTTGGCGCAGCCGATTAAGTACCTCGGAGTATTCCGAGGGGTCAATTTCACGGGAAATTTTAGGCTGGGCGGTCATTGGCCAATCATCTCACCCTGATAGCGTTGCGCAATATGTGGGGCAGATCCAGTACAAAGAGAGCGAATTTAAGCATCGCACTACTTTCTGCTGCGTTAATTTCGACCTCTCTACTCGCTCCAACCGCACAAGCTCAAGTTCGAGTTCGGCCATCAACGGTGTGGGGCCATACATTTGCTGGTAATTCAGCACCTGCGGCAAATGCGACAACTGCAAAGAGTTCACCATCTGCAAATTTAGAGAAGCTTTCAAAGTTTGCCATTACCTACAACGCATTTCCGATTTGGGCCCGCACTGAAGTGCAAGCTGCGCTAGATACCTGGGCAGCAAATTTCAAATCTGCCGTTGATATAACTGTGACAGCTACCTGGGGCCGAAGTGCCAATAGTGATGTTCTTGGAAGCGCTCGGCCCGGAAGTTATTTCGCCGGATTCACTGGTGCACCTGATTCAACACTTTGGTATCCATCAGCACTTGCTAATGCGCTGGCCGGAAAAGATTTAGATCGAGATAATCCTGAAATAATTATTCAAGTTAATTCATCTGCTAATTGGAACCAGCGCGGTGACGATAAGCCACGTACTACGGAATACGACTTGCAATCAGTAATTTTGCATGAAGTTGCACATGGATTAGGTTTCTTATCAGCTGATGTTTATGACAAATTTTTTGGATACGGCAGCATCGATCAACCGACGCCATTTGATGCATATATTCAAACTCCCGACGGACGTCGTTTGGCTGATATGCCAACGCCATCATTGGAGTTAGGAAAAACTCTAACGGCTCCTCTGCATTGGATCGGTGAAAACGGTAAGCGCGCAAATGGCGGTGAGAAGATAAAAATGTATACACCCGCAGTTTATGAGCCTGGTTCTTCAGTTAGTCACCTAGATGAAGCAACTTATTCAAAGAGTGGCCCAGACGCGGTAATGACTCCAAATCTCGATGCGGGCGAAGTTTT
>CAZUWN010000011.1:0-4473 GCA_964624105.1 uncultured Candidatus Planktophila sp.
AACTGGGCAGGTCAAATCGGCTAAGCGCAATTTGCTGAGGCGTAGGACACAGAAAAAGACAATTCAAGCAACAATAAAAAAGGCCCTGAAACCATTGATTTATAAGGGTTTCAGGGCTTTCTTTCAAAATATATAACTAATGATAATCGTCAAAGCCGGGGTCAGATTTGGCCGGCTGGGGCGATCCGAAGGGCTAGTCGATCAGTTCGACAGCTGCCAGATCGCGCTTTCCTTTGCGTAAAACTGCATATTTTCCGCATAAAAAGTCAGATTCTGAAGGAGCAAAATCTTCAGCCGAAACCTTGGCGTTATTTAAGTAAGCACCGTTCTCTTTAACGATGCGACGAGCTGCAGACTTTGAATCGACAACGCCAGTAGCTGCTAATAAATCAACCCATGTAGGCATTGGTTCACTTCGCTTAACTGTTGTGCGCGGCAGTTCTGAAAGCGCTGCAGTAAGTGTTGCTTCATCTAACTCTGCAAGTTCACCTTGTCCGAATAATGCACGAGCAGCCGATTCAACACGATCGCAAATGTCAGCTGAGTGAACGAGTGAAGTTAATTCACGAGCGAGTTCGCGATGCGCAGTACGAGCTCCAGGATTTTCACTATGTGCTTTCTCTAATTCAATAATTTCATCGTGCGGCTTAAATGAGAACACCTTAATAAAATTAATTACATCTTTATCATCAGTGTTTAACCAATATTGGAAGAAGGCGTACGGTGAAGTCATCTCTGGATCAAGCCAGACACTGCCGCCAGCAGTCTTACCAAACTTAGTTCCATCGGCTTTGGTTAACAACGGAATAGTTAAGGCGTGCGCACTACCTTGTTCTACTTTACGAATTAGATCAAGGCCAGCAACAATGTTGCCCCACTGATCTGAACCGCCCATTTGCAATGTGCAGTTATGTAGGCGGTATAACTCAAGGAAATCAAGTGCTTGTAAAACTTGGTAAGAGAATTCGGTGTAAGAAATTCCACTTGCTTCTAACCGCGCAGAAACCGAATCTTTCGAAAGCATCTGATTAACACTGAAATGTTTTCCAATATCGCGCAAAAATTCAATCGCAGATAATGGTGAAGTCCAATCTAAGTTATTAGCCATGATGGCTGCATTCTTAGGTGCATCGAAATCTAAGTACTGCGAAAGTTGACTCTTAATGCGCTCAACCCAGTTCGCCACTGTATCTTCGGTGTTCAAAGTACGTTCTTCATTCTTGCCACTTGGGTCGCCGACTAACCCAGTAGCGCCACCAACCAGGGCTATGGGCGTGTGGCCAGCGAGCTGAAACCGGCGCATAACCAATAGAACAACGAGGTTTCCGACGTGCATGCTTGGAGCAGTTGGATCAAAACCGATATAGAGAGTTATTGGCTTCTTAAGGGACTCGGCTAAAGCTGCCTCATCTGTGCTTTGGGCAATTAACCCACGCCAACGTAAATCTTCTAAGAGCTCTGATTTCATGCGCTCATCATGCCCGAAAAGGCAGCCGCACGGCTGTTAATTAACTTTGCCGATTGCGAGTTCTTAGCGGTTAAATCCTTAAGTTGCTTTGCTACTTCGGTTGGCGCTGTTCCGCCGGCGGTTGTTCGCGAAGATAGCGCACCTGCCACAGTTAGAACTTCGCGGACTCCCCCAGTAAGTGCTGGATGAATATCAAGGAATTCCTGATCGGTTAGTTCATGAAGTTCGCGATTAGTTTTTTCACAAAGTGCAACGCAAGCACCAGCAGCTTCGTGGGCTTGTGAGAATGGAATGTGCGCCCGAACTAAGTAATCGGCAATCTCAGTCGCTAGTGAAAATCCAGTCGGCGCAGCAGCTGCCATTTTCGCGCGATCAAAATCAGTTGTTGCGATCATTCCAGAAACTGCCGGCAACAAAATGAGCAAAGTCTCGATGCTGTCGAAAAGTGGTTCTTTATCTTCTTGGAGATCGCGGTTGTAGGCGAATGGCAGACCTTTAAGCATGGTCATTACGCCAGTTAAATTTCCAATCAGACGACCAGCTTTTCCACGAGCGAGTTCGGCAATATCTGGATTCTTTTTCTGCGGCATGATCGATGAACCAGTTGAATATGCATCGGCAACTTTGGCCCATCCGAATTCGGTGGTAGCCAAAATGCACCACTCCTCGCCAATGCGTGATAGATGAACACCGATGGTGGCCAAAATATAAAGAGCTTCGGAAACAAAATCACGATCGCTAACGCCATCGATACTGTTGCTAGCAGATAGAGCGAAACCTAAATCAGTTGCCGTCGCTTTTGGATCTAACGGCAGAGATGAACCAGCAAGTGCACCAGAGCCAAGCGGGCTTACCGATGTGCGATCTAGCCAGTCACTAATTCGACTTAAGTCACGTTGAAAAGCATGGGCATGTTTAGCAATCTCATGACCGAAAATCACTGGTTGCGCATGCTGTAGATGGGTAAACCCTGGCGCTGGTGCATCGGAATACTCGGTTGCTTTCGCAATAATTACTTCGCACAAAGAATTCAATTGCCCAGCAACTGCCAACATATGATCGATTGCGTAGAGTCTTAAATCAGTTGCAACTTGATCATTACGGGAACGCCCAGCTCTGATCGCTCCCCCAACGGCACCGATTTTCTCGGTTAAGCCACGTTCTAAAGCGCTATGGACATCTTCATCGGATTCAATCGGCGCAAACTTTCCGCTGCTAACTTCACTCTGAAGTTCTTTCAAAGCGCCACGCAACTTTGAAACCGTATCGGCCGGAAGTAGACCAGAACTTTCCAGCACTGCTAAGTGGGCAAGCGAAGAACGTAAGTCATAAGGCGCTAAGCGCCAATCGAATTGAACGCTGCGAGATAGCGCGAATAAAGCATCGCTGGGGCCATCGGCAAATCTGCCGCCCCACAAAGTCCCACCTGAATGTGTGGCTCCGGTGCTCATCACTTACCTCCGCTTTTTGAGTTGGCTAATCCTAAGATCTTCTTCGCTAAACCAGCACCGCCTGTTGCAGTGTCGGCCACCACGATGACAGTGTCATCGCCAGCGACAGTGCCAATTGCAGATGACAGCTTGCCGGATTGCGAAAGACCATCGATGGCACTCGCCAACATTTGCGCCGCTGCAATTGGGGTGCGAATAACTACTAAATTTCCACTTGGAGTTGCAGTTAAAACTAGTTCGCTGGGAAAAGAGTTGGAGTTCGAGATTGGTTGCGTATCAGTTAGCGCGTAGACCATTTCGCCTTCGCTGTTTCGAACTCGGATCGCGCCGATATCTTCTAGGTCACGACTTGCAGTTCCTTGCGTAACCACAATTCCTTGCTTCTTAAGTGCTTTAACTAAGTCACTCTGGGAAGCAATTTTGCCACCGGCAATCAACTTCGACACTAATGACTTACGGGCATTGGCGTTATTTGCGTTCATGCGTGCACCAAGGTTCCGCCGTTGCCAGCAAGTGCTAGCAATAAATTTTCGGCACTGTTGCCATCGATGATTCTTACCGCTGTCGCTCCTGCTGCGATCGCGGCCAAGCAGGCAGCAACTTTAGGTGCCATGCCACCTTGGAAATCATTCTTAATTGACGCCAATTCAGTAACTGAAATTTCAGTAATGATCGAAGTAGGGTCTGGGTAATTTCGGTAAATTCCAGACACATCAGTCAACACGATTAGCGATTCAGCTTTTAGGCCACCTGCGATTGCTGCCGCAGCTAGATCCGCATTCACATTTAAACCATTATCTGCGCCGATTTCATTTGCGAGCGGAGAAATAACTGGGGTGAACTTTTCTTCCAATAGCGATTCAATCAACTCGGTATCAACTTGAGTCACTTCGCCAACTAAACCAAGTTCAGCTGGCGTGCCATCAACAATCTTGTTCATTCGGATTCCTTGCAAGGTGTTTCCATCGCGACCAGAAATACCCGCAGCGTTCACGCCAGCTTTACGTAAGTTAGAGACAACCGATGCGCACACTTCACCAGCTAAAACGCTCTGTACGATTTCAAAGATCTCCGGAGTTGTCACTCGAAAGCCACCAATACTTTGACTTTGGATGCCGGCTGATAATAAAGCAGCATCTATTTGTGGGCCACCACCATGCACAATTACTAATTCGACACCTTGCTTAATGGCAGCGGCAATCGTCTGTGCAAACGCACCACTTTCATCTTTCATGGCATGACCGCCATACTTAATAACTATCAAACTCCTAGCCCCAATACTTCTAGCCCAGAATTCTCGGTAAAGCCGCAAATTAGATTGGCATTTTGGATAGCTTGGCCAGCAGCGCCTTTGCCCAAGTTATCAATCGCTGCCGAAACAACTAGTCGATTGGTATGCGCATCTACGGCAACCTGCAAGTGCACATGGTTGCTGCCGATTACCGAATTAGTCTTAGGCATTTGCCCAAGCGGTAAGACAGTAACGAATTCATCATTGGCATAACTCTTGGTGTACAGCGCATGCATACTTTCAGTCGTCGCACTCGCGGTTAG
>CAZUWN010000011.1:4573-15495 GCA_964624105.1 uncultured Candidatus Planktophila sp.
CATAACTCTTGGTGTACAGCGCATGCATACTTTCAGTCGTCGCACTCGCGGTTAGTTTCGCGGTAACAGTGCTCAGAATTCCGCGTGGCATTGGTGCCAAGATCGGAGTAAAAGAAATCTTAACTTCGCTGCCAGCCACCTGGGTAAGTGCTTCCTCAATTTCGGGAGTGTGCTGATGTACTCCCCCAAATTTGTACGAAGAAAGCGATCCCATTACTTCGCTGCCAATGAGATTTACTTTTGCGCTTCGACCAGCACCTGTTGTGCCTGATGCTGCAACGACCACGATGTCACTACTGTCTACCAAACCAAGTGCTGGTGCGATTGCGAGTGAAATGGAAGTTGCATAACAGCCTGGGTTTGCCACTCGGGTAGCTTTCTTGATTTGATCACGCTTGCCGGGAAGTTCAGGTAACCCATATGTCCAAGTACCGGCATGCATTCCGCCGTAGTACTTAATCCATTGATCGGCACTGGTTAATCTGAAATCAGCGCCAAGGTCAACAATTTTGATCGACGGGTCTAATTGCGCAATCAGCGCCGCAGATTCACCATGTGGCAATGCCAAGAAGACTATTTCGCAAGCGTTTACTTTGGCTAAATCGAATTTCTCAAAACGACGATCGCCTAGCTTGCTCAGTTGTGGCGCGACTGATGAAATGAGTTCGCCAGCATTGGAATGCGCGGTAATAACGCCAACTTCGAACTTGGGATGTTCCAGTAAGAGCCTAAGCAGCTCAGTTCCGGCATAGCCGCTAGCGCCAACAATTGCTGTTTTCATAGGAATAATTATGCACGACAATGCATAATTATGCAAGATTAGGAGCGGACTGTGGCTCCATATAGCTTGCTCGCGTTAGCCACTGCGGCTTCACGAGCAGCGCTGATTTCTTCGCCAGTTAGCGTGCGATCTGGTGCTCGGAAGGAGAGCGTGAACGCCAATGAAATCTTGCCATCGCCAATCTTGTCGTAACGATCAAAGAGCACGATGGACTCGAGTAAGTCTCCTGCCCCATCGACTAAAGCCTGCTGCAGTTGAGCTGCCGAAACCTTTGCATCGATCACTAAAGCAACATCTTGGACCGCAATTGGCATAGCGCCAATGACTGCCGCACGCACGATATTGCTCGCTGGTAGCGCATCTAGATTGATAACTAGTGCGCAAGATCGTGGTGGCAACCCAAACTCAGAACATACCCGCGGATGAAGTTCGCCCGCGTGAGCAACAGCCTTGCCATCTACCAAAAGTTCGGCACAACGACCTGGATGCCAAGGCGCGAAATCTGAACGTTCGACTGTGTAGGACAACCCGCACAGATCTAGAACTGTCTGCGCTTCAGCAATTGCATCTGCCCATTCGTAGGTGTGCGCTTTTGCTCGCCAGTTATCGCCGGTGGTCTTACCGACAAAAATTGCACCCAAATGAATTGGTTGAGGTGGCACGCTATCGAAAATTGCTTTGATGGTTGCAGCATCTGGCTTGACCTCAAGTGCTGGGAAAATTCCATCGACTAATTTTGTGGTGTTGCGGAAGATCGCGCCAATTTCAAAGAGCGCGAAATCGCGAGCACCGCGCGAAAGATTTCGTTGCGCTGCTCCGATTAGGCCAGGAATTAAATGAGTGCGCATTAGTGGCGTTTCTTCAGACATTGGATTAGCAATGCGGAAGGTTGCGGCTCGCTCGCCCGTGTAATTAAGCGCTTTCATGGTGGCTTCAGCAACAAATGGGAAATTCTGCACTTCAATTAAACCGCGAGCAGCAAGTGCTGCTGCAATGGTGCGACGACGAAGTTGTACTGGTGTCAGCGTTGCGGCATATGGACTACGTGGCAGCACTGATGGGATTTGGTCATAACCAACAATGCGAGCGACTTCTTCAACTAAATCAGCTGGAATTTGCAGGTCGCCTCGCCAAGAAGGCGGATCCACTTTCCAACTCTTGGTATCTACATCGCAACCTACAGTTGTGAGTGCCTTTTCAATAACTTCATTAGAAAGTTCGGTACCTAAACGATCGTTTACATACTTGGGATCAAAATCAATGATCGCCGGGTATCTTTCCTCGCCCGAAACTGAAGTACCAACATAGGTAGCTCCGCCTAAAGACATCATTAACTCGGCTGCGCGAGCTGATGCGAACTCAGCTAGCGATGGATCAACGCCACGCTCTAGACGACGGGATGCTTCGGTGGAAAGTTTATGGCGACGTGAATTCTTGGCGATGGCAATTGGATCAAAACGAACTGCCTCAATCGCAATCGATGTCGTGTTATCGGTAATCTCGGAATCAAGACCACCCATGGTGCCAGCGAGGGCTAGAACTTGCTTGCTATCTCGCACAACTAAATCAGAACTTGCTAGAACGCGTTCTTGATCATCTAACGTCTTGAACTTAGTTTTATCAACAGCATAAGTAATTTCTAAACCATCGACAATTTTTGCTCGGTCGAATGCGTGAAGTGGCTGACCAAGCTCGACCATTACGTAGTTTGTAACATCTACGGCTAATGAGATCGAACGCATGCCAACTTTTTCAACTCGGCGACTTAACCAAATCGGCGATGGCGCTTTAGGATTGAAACTATCTAACGAACGTAGAACGGCAACCATTGCACCATCAGATATCTTGATCGATGTTGCGGTGCCAGCTTCGGCAAAGGAGAGTGACTTAGCGTGCGCGATCGGGTCGGTGAAATTCAAATTCAACGCCCCTGCTATTTCGCGAGCAGCGCCACGAATACTTAAGGCATAACCACGATCAGGGTTAACGGCAATATCGAAAATCGAGTCATTGATCTGCAATAGCTCGGTTGCATTATCGCCAACTTTGGCGGCGTCTTCGCTTAGAACGATAATGCCTGAATGATCATCACCTAGACCAAGTTCTTTAGCTGAACAAATCATGCCGTTACTTGTCTTGCCATAAGTCTCGCGTGCACTAATTGCAAAATTTCCGGGCAATACCGCACCTGGTAGAGCTGCAACAATTAAATCATTTACTTCGAAATTACGGGCACCACAGATGACAAAACGGGTCTGCCCCTCGTTGCAATCTAATTCAACGTAGCGAATAGGCTTCTTGTGCTCAGCTAACTCTTCAATAGCAATTACGCGAGCTACAACCAAAGGTCCTGATAAATCAGCACCTTGCTTAATTACATCTTCGACTTCAAAGCCAACCCGAACAAAGGCATCTGCGATTACTTCATCAGTAATGCCAGATAGATCTACGAAGTCATTGACCCAAGAACGTGGAATTCGCATTAGAGGCCAACTCCAAACTGACGAGTAAAGCGCAAATCGCCTTCAACAATTTCGTGGAGATCGGTAATGCCATGTCGCACCATAAGTGTGCGCTCAAGACCCATGCCAAATGCGAAACCACTGAACTGAGTTGTATCAATGCCACAGGTGGCTAGCACCTTTGGGTTAACCATGCCGCAGCCGCCCCATTCGATCCAGCGGCCGTTGAAGAAGACATCGACTTCAGCACTTGGCTCAGTAAACGGGAAGAAGGAAGGACGCAAACGAGTTGTTACATCAGGGCCAAACATATGACGGGCAAAATTATCGAGAGTGCCTTTTAGGTGCGCCATTGAAATTCCACGGTCAACAACTAGACCTTCGACTTGGTGGAAAACTGGACTATGTGTTGCATCAAGTTCATCGGCGCGAAATGTGCGCCCCGGCGAAATAATGTAAATCGGTGGTTCGCTGGTCAGCATTGTGCGAATCTGCAGCGGTGAAGTTTGGGTGCGCAAAACTAAACCAGCACTTAGTGGTTCAACGAAGAAGGTATCTTGCATCGTGCGAGCCGGATGATCGGCTGGAATATTCAACGCATCGAAGTTAAGCCAACTTGATTCGAGTTCTGGTCCTTCAGCCACTGAATAACCTTGTGCTAAAAAGAAATCGCTTATGTCGTTCTTGATAATTGTAATTGGGTGCAATCCCCCAGCATGTGCAACCTTTGCCGGCAGCGTTATATCAACAACTTCTTCGAGCAAAATCTTTTGATCACGTGCAATCTCTAACCGCGCAGTGTCATGAGCCAGAGCCTCTGCAATCGCTGCTTTTGCTTCGCCAATAATTTTTCCAAATGAAGCTTTTTCTTCCGGTGACAGAGCGCCCAAGCCACGACTTGCAAGTGAGATGGGAGCTTTATCGCCGGTATGGGCTAATCGAGCCGCTTTGAGTTCATCAAGATCGCCAGCGGCTGCAAATGCCGACTTGGCAGCGCTGACCCATTCGTTGATTTCTTGCGGATTCATGTGCGTAAGTCTACTTGGTCGACTTTACTTATCGTCGGCAATTTTTGCTGTTAACTCGTATAAAACTATCGAAACGGCAGCTGAAAGATTAAGACTTTCGGCATTGCCAGCCATAGGTATCGCTAGGGCCTGTGTCGCTGCAGGAACTTCGAGATCAGCTAAACCACGGGCTTCATTTCCGAAAATCAAAACTGTATTTCCATTAATCACAAATTGACGAATAGATTTTTTTCCATCTGCTGACAAGGTGGCAAAGTTTAGATTTGGAATCGTCGTTTGTAGCAGATCCAGTGAAATCCGCTCGAAAATTGGAAGGTGCCAAAGAGAGCCGGCGGTTGAACGAACTACCTTGGGCGAATACATATCGACACTGCCTGGTGAGGTAATCACAGCAGTTGCACCTAGCGCATCGGCGGAACGCAAGATTGTGCCGGCATTTCCGGGATCTTGAATTTCGTGCAAATAAAGCAAGATTGATTTGCCAGATAGTTTCAACGATTCCAACTGCGGATTTGGAATCTTACAGATAGCCAGAATGCCTTGCGGTGAGATGGTTTCACTCATCGCCTTCATTACGGCATCTGTGACATCTTCACATTTAAATTTTGCTAAGTCGATTTGGTCATTCTCAAGACGAGAGCGCCCATTGGCAGTTAGGTATAGAACATCTACTTGATCAATAGCTTTTGCCTTAATGGCTTCGCGCACAAACTGCGCACCCTCGGCGACATAACGCGCACTTTCGCGACGTTCTTTAGCGCCCTTAGAACTGATAAGAGCCTTCACTCGCACGATATGTGGCGAGTGAAGGCTCTCGATCATTAATCTTTTTTCTAGATTCGGTTAACGAATTAGAGTGCAGCTAAAGTCTTGCGAGCAACTTCAACTAGCGCCTTGAAAGTCGCTGGGTCATTAGTTGCTAGCTCTGAAAGTAAACGGCGATCAACTTCAACGCCAGATTCCTTTAGACCTTGGATCAAACGGTTATAGGTAAGACCGTTTTCACGTGCTGCTGCATTGATGCGCTGGATCCAGAGACGACGGAAGTCGCCTTTCTTATCCTTGCGATCGTTGAAGGCATAAACCATTGAGTGCGTAACTTGCTCTTTTGCCTTTGTGAAAAGACGTGAACGTTGTCCGCGGTAACCGCTGGCACGTTCTAGAGTTGTACGACGCTTCTTGGCTGCGTGGACTCCGCGTTTTACTCTCATTTAAGCGCTCCTTACTTCAAACCAAGCATGCGCTTGGCTGTTGTTGCAACGGTTGGCTTAGCTGCGGACTCAGTGCTCAAACGTCGTGTGACACGTGAGGACTTGCGCTCGAGTAAGTGGCGCTTTCCGGCGCGCTCGTGCATAACTTTTCCGGAACCAGTAATGCGGAATGTCTTCTTCGCACCACTGTGTGTTTTCATCTTTGGCATCTTGGGTCTCCCGTTGCTAGTTCTTATTCGGTCTCTGCTGCAGCTGCTGCGGCATCGGCTTTCGCTTTACGCGCTGCCTTTGCTTCTGCTACTGCTTCAGTCTTGCGCTTAGTTGGACCAAGCACCATTGTCATATTTCGTCCCTCTTGTTTAGGGGCGAATTCAACGAAAGCAATTTCTGCGACATCTTCTGCAAGACGTTGCAAGATCTTGTAACCGAGTTCAGGACGCGTTTGTTCGCGACCACGGAATTGCATTGTCACTTTGACCTTGTCGCCACCTTTTAAGAACTTCTCGATGTGATTCCGTTTGGTCTCATAATCGTGAGTCTCAATCTTTGGTCGCATACGTACTTCCTTCACCACGATGTGGGTCTGGTTTTGGCGTGCTTCCCGAGCTTTCTGCGCGATCTCGTATTTGTACTTTCCGAAATCCATGATCTTGCAGACTGGTGGATTAGCTTCTGGTGCGATCTCAACTAAGTCGAGACCAACTTCATCAGCCATCTGTAGCGCAACTTCGATATCTACTACGCCAACTTGTTCACCGGTGTAACCGATTAAACGAATTTGGGGTGTACGAATTCGATCGTTGATACGTGGGTCAGTTGTGATATTTGCTCCTCTTATTCGGTTTGCTGGTACTTCGCGCTCAGTAACCGCGCCATGCAAAATAAGCAACCGCCAAGGAGCTCAATTTCAGTTGAAATAACTTCAACTAAGTTGAACTTCGACATACCAGGAATCTAAAAGATTCTTAGGTGGGAGCGGTAACTCCTCTTGCAGTAGCGAACTACTGGTCTGAGGCAAAGGGTACTAGAGGGTTGGGCAAAGGCGAAATTGAGCCTGATTCAGCGCTAGTAAGCCTTACCTAGCCCATGGCATGGACGCCACCATCGACGTGAATGATCTCGCCGGTGGTTTTTGGGAACCAATCAGATAACAGAGCAACGGCTGCTTGAGCAGCGGGCACTGGGTCAGTTACATCCCATGCCAATGGCGAACGCGAATTCCAAACTTCTTCAAAATCTGAAAATCCTGGAATTGATTTAGCGGCCATAGTTTTAATGGGACCTGCCGCAACTAAATTTACGCGAATATTTTCAGCTCCAAGATCGCGAGCTAAATAACGAGAAGTGGATTCGAGTGCTGCTTTGGCAACGCCCATCCAGTCATACTTTGGCCAAGCGACAGTGGCATCAAAATCAAGCCCCACGATCGATGCACCACCATTAAATAGCGGCCTAGTTGCCATTGCTAAAGATTTAAATGAATAGGCCGAGACCTGCATTGCAGTTGCGACATCGGCCCACTCGGTATTTAAGAAATTACCGCCCAACGCTGCCTCTGGGGCGAACCCAATTGAGTGCACTACCCCATCGAGACCATCGACATGTTCGCGCACTCGAGATTCCAGCGCCGCTAAATCGGTATCGCTAGTTACATCGAGTTCAATAACTGGAGCAGGTTGCGGCAGGCGACCCGCAATACGTGTAGTCAATGACATCACTCGACCGTAAGAAGACAAGATCACAGTGGCGCCTTCTTCTTGTGCTAAACGCGCAATGTGAAAAGCGATCGAAGCATCGGTTAAAACGCCAGTTACTAAAATTCTCTTGCCGGCCAGAATTCCCATTGCTAGTGACCCATTCCTAATCCGCCATCAACTGGTATTACCGCGCCAGTTATATAGCTTGCTTGTGGTGATGCTAAGAAAGTAACCACATCGGCTATTTCTTCAGCTGAACAAAAACGTTGCAGTGGTACTGACTTGGCAATCTCATCACGACGTTTTTCATCGAGGGTGGCTGTCATATCAGTCTCTACGAAACCCGGAGCCACAACATTGGCAGTAATGCCACGACTTCCTAGTTCGCGAGCAAAAGATCTAGCCATTCCGACTAGACCAGCTTTGCTCGCTGAATAATTAACTTGTCCGGCTGAACCAGAAAGCCCAACTACCGAACCAATAAAAATCAGACGACCACGCTTTAATTTCAATAACCCTTTGGTGGCACGTCGGGCAGTGCGAAATGCGCCAGTTAAATTGGCATCAATAACATCTTCAAAATCTTCATCACTCATGCGCATCGATAGCGTGTCTTTAGTGACGCCGGCGTTACAAACGACAATCTCAGGTGCACCCCAAGTTTGCTCAATTAAGTCAAAGCCAGCATCTACACTTTCGGTTGAAGTGACATCCATCTGTACCGATTTATATTCAGTCGGCGCTGGGCCTGATCGGTAGGTGATGATTACCGTATAGCCGGCTGCCGTTAGAGATTTAGCGATTGCCGAACCTATGCCGCGATTGCCGCCAGTTACCAATGCTATTGCGCTCATAGTCGCCAAGGTTACTCGTTACTTCTGCGTAAACCTAAGAACACATCTACTCTAGGCACATGGCTGATGAGATTTATGATGTAACCAACGCCCAACGTGGTTTGAGCGGTGATCAAGGGGCTCGCCAGAAAAGATATTTCATCTCAATGATGGTCCGTACTGCTTGTTTTATCCTTACCGTGATTACACCAAGTCCATATCGTTGGTTCTTCCTAGCTGGCGCAATTGGATTGCCTTATATTGCAGTAGTAATAGCAAATGCTGGGCGCGAAACTATGGCCCCTGGTAGAGCTGTGATCAAAGAGAAGCGCCGCTCGATTTCTTAAGCTCGAACTACGATTAGAATCTAGTTATGCGCGCTCGCGAAAAATATGTTTTTCTCAAGTCACTTGTGGCGCTTGCACTTATCTGCCTCTGCTTGATCGCCGCACAATGGCAATATCACCGTGGCATCGACCGACATGCACGTAACTCTATGATTGAAGCCAATATTGCAGCACCAATTATTTCGCTAACTTCGGCAGCTAGTGATTTAGTGAAAAATGAATGGCGCACAGTCAGTACAACTGGCTCATTCGATGCCAGTCAAACTATTTTGCTTCGGAACAGATATTTCGAAGGTAAGTATGGTTTTGAATTTCTCACCCTCTTTGAAACTTCTAGCGGTCAAAAATTCTGGGTTGATCGCGGTTGGTTAGTAGCTGGCAAAGATGCTTTAACGGCGCCGGCGATTCCTGCGACGCCATCTGGTCAGGTCGAGGTTTCTGGTCGCCTTCGATTAGATTCCTCCTTGCCGCGCGGATCATTTTTCGCATTGCCGGCAAGTGGAACGGGATTAATCAGCAAGTGGAACGCGCAGAATGAAGTTGCGACCGAAGGTTTTTATCTCGACTTACTAAACGGTTCAACGAGAGAACTAACGCCGAGCGTTGCTGCGCAATTACCTGAACTTAGTGATGGCCCACATATGGCATACGCCCTGCAGTGGGTGTTCTTTGCTGGCTTAGTTGGTTACGGAAGAATCTTGATCCGTAGATCCCGATAAATCTTGGCGATTGTAAAGTTCGGCATATAAACCATTTTTGGCTACTAATTCGTCGTGGGTTCCACGTTCAACAATTACGCCTTTTTCAAGAACTAAAATCTGATCCGCATCACGAACGGTGCTTAATCTGTGGGCAATCACCAGGCTAGTTCGCCCCTTTAGGGCTGCACTTAGAGCTGCGTGTACGAGCGATTCGTTCTCTGAATCCAAGTGCGCTGTAGCTTCATCAAGAATTACCACTTGTGGTGATTTCAAAAGTAATCGAGCAATAGCTAAGCGTTGTTTCTCGCCACCAGATAAACGATGTCCACGCTCTCCGACCATTGTGTCAAAGCCATTAGGTAGCGATGAAACTAGTGGCCAAATTTGTGCTGCTTCGCATGCTGCCTGCATTTCAGCTTCAGTTGCATTTGGTTTTGCGTAACGCAAATTCTCACCGATTGTGTCGTGGAACAAATGCGCATCTTGCATAACTACGCCAATGTTCTCGCGTAATGACTTCATAGTCAGTTCCCGAATATCAACCCCACCAACTTCAATTGATCCGTCAGTTACATCGTAGAGACGCGGAACTAGCGCGCTAATTGTGGTCTTGCCCGCACCTGATGGACCAACTAGCGCCGTCATAGTGCCC
Source organism: uncultured Candidatus Planktophila sp. (assembly GCA_964624105.1). Taxonomy (GTDB): domain Bacteria; phylum Actinomycetota; class Actinomycetes; order Nanopelagicales; family Nanopelagicaceae; genus Planktophila. The sequence goes on from CAZUWN010000011.1 coordinate 14,286, forward strand.
GGTTTGGCTGTGAAAGTTAGCCCATTTAGAACAACACCACTTTCAACAGTCTCAGGTTTTGCCACTGATTCAAGGGATGAAAGCGAAATTTCTTCGGCTTTGGGATAAGAAAATGAAACGTTCTTAAATTCAACTGCGAAGTCTTTACCAACTAGCTCTTTAGCGCTCGGGCGATCTTGCACCATTGGCGCTAAATCTAAAACTTCAAAGATTCGCTCGAACGAAACCAGTGCTGTCATAACATCAATGCGCACATTAGATAGCGCAGTAAGTGGCCCATAAAGGCGCGCTAACAAAGCAGTGATCGCTAGCAAAGTTCCAACAGTTACCGTGCCATCAATCGCAAGGTGTCCGCCAATGCCATAAGCAATTGCGGTAGCAACTGCAGCGATGCTGGTTAGCGCGATAAAGAAAATACGGTTCAGGAGCGCTATCTCGATACCGATATCTGCCACTTTACGGGCGCGAGTTCGGAAATAACTCTTCTCGTCACTCTGTCGGCCATAAAGAGAAACCAGCATTGCACCAGAAACGTTAAATCGCTCAGTCATTGTTGAAGACATTTCGGCGTTTAGATTAAATGATTGCCGAGTTAGAGATTGCAGCTTTTTTCCGACCCATTTAGTTGGCACTAGAAATAGCGGTAAAAGTAATAGTGAAACGATCGTGATCTGCCAAGAGAGAATCAGCATCGTTCCTACAACAAGTACCAGGCTGACTGAATTGCTAAGCACACCAGAAAGTGTCGCTGTAAAAGCCTGTTGTGCGCCAATAACATCAGAATTAATTCGTGAGATCAGAGCGCCGGTCTGAGTGCGCGTAAAGAAAGCTACAGATTGCTTTTGCACATGTTCAAAAACTTCTGAGCGTAGATCGTAGATGAGACCTTCGCCGATGCGAGCTGAGAACCAGCGACCAACAATGCTGATCAGCGAATCGAAAATTGCTATGAAAGCAACTGCTAAAGCTAGCTTGGTAACCAAAGCGCCATCTTTAGGAATTACGCCTTTATCAATTAATTCACGAAGCAAGAGCGGTGAAGTAACGATGAGAAAGGCCTCAATAACAACGGTTATTAAGAAAACTGTTATGTATGTCTTATACGGCTTAGCATAGGATGCAATTCGCTTTACGGTACCTGGCTTTAACTTCTGATTCTTAACTGAAGGATCTGCGGTCATGGACCGAAAGGTCATCCAGACTGCGTGGT